>DASWYM010000226.1:0-11101 GCA_036404975.1 Chitinophagaceae bacterium | reverse complement strand
AATAAGGTTTGGATAAAAGAGATCGCTGCTCGTTACTAAGGTAATAAGGTTGGGAGCGTTGTCAATCGGACGGGGCCTGCCCCCATCCAAAGGGCCATGCCAGAGACCCGTCGGTGAAGTGGGATGGGAAATAAGGTTGAGAGCGTTTGCCATTGGTTATGCACCCGGCTCCGGTGCAAATGCTGTTTGTGTTCCGCGCCCCTGGCAGCACCGGACAAGTCTCCGGCCGGACACATCATTTTACAGGGCGGCGAAATAGGAAGTACCTTTGTAGGGCCGCTGCATTAAAGAAGTACTTATGAAATGGTTCCTTCTATTGCTGCTTCTGCCACTTCTCCTCTACCGGTGCAATGGTCACTCTGCCGGCATTCCCGAACCGGTGCCCCGGGACACTACCATCACACCTGCCCAGGCCGTCACCCAACTGGTACTGGACAGTATTTATGTAGAGCGCTTTATAAAAAACGGGAGACTGGCGGAAAATGAGGTCGTCCGGCTGCGCAATTTTTACAACAACCGCAACTACCAGTTTGCCTGGTTCACCGAAGATGGCCTGGCCGAACAGGCCCGCGCCTTCTGGAACCTGCACGAGCAGTTCGTGGACTATAGCCGCGATAGCTCGTTTGTGGACCAGCACCTGCATACCACGATGGATACACTGGTGGCGGGCGATAGTGTTGAAAACCTGCCGGGGATAGACATCCGCCAAACGGAGCTGCAGCTGACGCAGCACTTTTTCGTGTATGCCCAGTACGCCTACGGCGGCAAGGTAGATCCCACGGAACTGCAATGGCACATCCCTCGCCGCAAGGTGGATGCCGTGGCGCTGCTCGACTCTCTGGTGGCGCGCAAAGGCAAGAACCTTGAGGAGTGGGAACCGGTAAACCGCGGTTACCGGCGGCTGAAAGGCAAGCTGCTGGAGCTTTACGACCTGCAAAAGAAGGGCGGCTGGAAAGTGCTGCAACTGGACCGCAAAAAGTACCAGCAGGGCGACTCGGGGAAGTTTGTGGCCGCCCTGAAACAACGGCTGGCCGATTGGGGCGACCTGGAGCGGGGCGACACCAGCAGGAAGTTTACCGCCGCAACAAAGAGAGCCGTGCAGCAGGCGCAACGGCGCTTCGGCCTGAAGGAGGACGGCGTGGTGGGCAAAGACGTGGTAGGCGCGTTGAACGTGCCGCTGGAGCGCCGCATCGAACAGGTGCTGATCAACCTGGAACGGATGCGATGGCTGCCGCCGCAGGCAGAGGGCAAGCGGCTGCTGGCCAACATACCGGATTTCCGGCTACACGTTTTTGACAGCGCCGGCAAGGTGATGGACATGAAGATCGTGGTGGGCAAGGCAGGCACCACTACCGTGGTGTTTAACGGCGAGCTTAAGTACGTGGTGTTCGCCCCCTACTGGAATGTGCCGCCTTCGATCGTAAAGAACGAGATCCTGCCCGCCATGCGGCGGCGGCCCGGCTACCTGGCACGCAACAACATGGAGATCACCGGGCGGGAGAACGGCCTGCCGGTGATCCGCCAGAAGCCGGGATACAATAACTCCCTTGGACTGGTAAAGTTTCTTTTCCCCAACAGCTATAATATCTATTTCCACGACACGCCGGCCAAGACCCTTTTCGACCAGGAGAAGCGCACCTTCAGCCATGGGTGCATCCGGCTGGAGCAGCCCTTTGAGCTGGCACAATGGCTGCTGAAGGACCGGGGAGGCTGGGCCGACTCCTCCATCCTGGAAGCCATGCACGGCCCTAAGGAAAAGTGGGTAACGCTGGCGCAGCCAGTTCCGGTCTTCGTCTCTTATTTCACAGCGTGGGTCGACGGTGAGGGCTTGCTGCACTTCCGCGAGGATGTGTACGGCCACGACCGCAAGATGGCGATGCGGATGTTTGAGGGAATTGAAGTGAAAGAAGAAGGGATTAGGAATTAGGGATTAGGCGTGACTCAACACATCATTTTACGGCGGCTTCGATGCCGGCGGCGATGGCCTGCAGGAAGGCGACATCCAGCTTCGAGCTGTCACTGTGATGAGGGTCGAGCATAGCGCGGTAGTTGCGCTCCTCGTCGGGCTCAAAGAAGACCTCGTGGCCTGCTACTTCGACGCGGAATTTATGGGTATAGCCGGTGACCATCAGCTGGGCAGGCACCAGGAGCTCCTGGCCTTTGTATTGCACGGGGATTTCGTATACGTCGTCTTCCATGGAGCAAAGTAAAGGAATTAGGGGAGAGAAAGGGATTTGGGATTGGGGACCATGGATTAGGAAGAGAAAGGTCACGGTTCGCCTGGGGTCTCCGGCCCTGGCTCTTTGGCCGGTACCCCGGGCTTACGGTGAACACCGGAAACCCCTTCGCCTACCGCTGCGCCCCCCGGGTGGAGGGCTATAATTCTACCAACTGTAATTTGTCCATACAACCAAAGATTTGATCGCTGATTACACAGATTTTAGGGATTTCGCTGATGCTTTAGGGGCAGAGGCATTACTGGCCAACAACTTCCTGCTGTCGGGTGTTGGTAACCAGTGCCGCCTCTCACCTTTTCATGCCGGGGGACGAGGTATCTGTGGCAGGCGCTGCCGAGCAGCAGGTGTCCAGTAGTGTTTGTGTCATTTGTCATCTTGGAAAGATCTATGGTAGCCCCCGATTGACTGCCGGAGGAATGAGCTGGGGCTTTCTCTATGGCATTGATAATAAACTTCCTTATGCAGGGCAAAAGCCTGACTGCACTTAGTATGGATTCATCCAGAATGACAATGACATAGAGTTTACAGACCACTGGCATTCTTTCAATAGCTGGCACAGATCCCTCACTGCGTTCGGGATGACAAAGTAAGTGAACTACTGATTACAGGCACTCCGCTAGAGGAAGACCCTTATAGACCCAAAATAGGAAGAAATGGGAAACATAGACCCACATAGACACCCCCTACTTCTTTACCCCGTTATTGTGAAGGATCTTTGTATTGAATGGATAAAGCACTATTCGTTACCGGCACCTGCACATCTCCTTTGTGGTCAAAACCGGCCAAATCGGCCAGAATGACCAGGGGAGTTTGGAAAGCGGGGAGAGCGGGAAGTAAATTAGCGAATGAGAAAATGTGCAGATATGCAAATGTGCATTCCGATAGCAATCGGGAGTGCAAATGAGGGAAGGCTGGGATGCTATACTACCTCTAAGTCCGGAACATAGGCAGAAATGGGAAAAGATGGGATAAGATGGGATTAAAAGGAACCGGGACTTGGAAAGAGGGTAACGGGGGGTGTAAATTAGCGGATGAGAGAATTTGCAAATTTGGAAATTAGTGAGCTGCCGGGGCTTGGCCGTCCACAGGGATGGTCAGAGACGGGGCAGCGAAGGGAAATAGGATTTTGGAGGGAGGAGCAAGAGTGCTGCTCCCTGCTTGAAGCTCGCAGCTTTTGGTCCCGATAGCTATCGGGAGCAGCTTCTTTTTTAGTTCTTTGACATTGTGGATCTGCGGGAGATGGGGACCTATTCCGTGGATTATGGAAGGTCCTGGTCCTTAGTCGGGAGACTAAGGACAACAGGTTGTGGCTTTCACATTGACCATTGATCATTCACGAGGGCGTGTGAAGCCCTTAGCCTATAAAAAAAGACCCTTCGGGGCTGAAAGGTCTTTATAAAGGTTATCGGGGCTGAGCGGGCTACACTACCACATTCACCATCTTGCCCTTAACGAAGATGATCTTTTTGGGCGGCTTGCCTTCGGTCCAGCGCTGCACGACGGGGTTGGCCAGCACGATGGCTTCGACCTGCTGCTGGGTGGCATCGAGGGCGATGTCGATCTGGGTGCGCATCTTGCCGTTGATGGAGATGGGGTATTCCTTCGAAGACTCGACCAGGTAGGCGGGCTCGAACTTTGGAAAGGGGGCATCCAGCACGGTGGTGGTGTTGCCCAGCTGGTGCCACAGCTCTTCGCTCACGTGCGGGGCATAGGGCGACAGGATGATCAGCAGGGGCTCCAGCACTTCGCGCTTGGTGCACTTCAGGTCAGTGAGTTCGTTTACGCAGACCATGAAGGCGGAGACGGACGTGTTGAAGGAGAAGCGCTCTGTATCTTCCTCGATCTTCCGGATGGTCTTGTGGAGCACCTTCAGCTCTTCGGGCGTGGCCTTTTCACCGGTCACCTGCAGGCCGGCATCGCCGAAGAAGAGGCGCCAGAGCTTTTTGAGGAAGCGGTGCACGCCCTCGATGCCCTTGGTGTCCCAGGGCTTATCCTGCTCTACCGGGCCGAGGAACATCTCGTACATGCGGAAGGTGTCGGCGCCATAGCGCTCCACGACATCATCGGGGTTGACCACGTTGAAATAACGCTTGCCCATCTTCTCGAGGCGGGTGCCGCAGATGTACTTGCCGTCTTCGAGGATAAACTCGGCACCGGCATAATCAGGCCGCCACTGCTTAAAGGCTTCAATATCGAGCTCCAGGCCGTTGACCATGTTCACGTCGGCGTGCAGTTCGTCGGTGTCATACCCGTCCTTCAGCCCTGCGGACACAAAGGTGTTCCCGCCTTTGACGCGGTAGACCAGGCGGGAGTCGCCGCCGATCTTGCCCTGGTTCAGCAGGCGTTTGTAGGGTTCGTCGAAAGAGATATGCCCCAGGTCGTAGAGCGCCTTGGTCCACATGCGGCTGTAGAGCAGGTGACCGACGGCGTGCTCGGTACCGCCTACATAAAGGTCCACCTGTCCCCAGTAGTTGCTGAAACGCTGGTCGCAGAAAGCCTCTTCGTTGTGCGGGTCCATATAGCGCAGGAAGTACCACGAGGAGCCGGCATAGCCTGGCATGGTGTTGGTCTCGAGCTGACGCTCCGTCCATTCAGGAATATTGGCCAGGGGGCCCTCTCCTTCCGGGCCGGGCTTATAGCTTTCCACGAAGGGCAGTTCCAGGGGCAGCTCCTTTTCGTCGAGTGGGTAGGCCACGCCGCCCTTCCACATGATCGGAAAGGGCTCGCCCCAGTAGCGCTGGCGGCTGAAGGCGGCATCACGCATCTTGAAGTTGACCTTGGCACGGCCAATGCCCATCTGCTCGAGCCTGTCGACCACCAGGTTGATGGCTCGTTCGGGGTGCATGCCGTTTAGGAAGTCACTGTTGTAGAGCACCACGTCCTTCGACATGAGGGCTTCCTCGCCGGTATAGAGATCACCAAAGATGTTGGTGATGGGAATGTTGAAGTACTGGGCGAACTTATGGTCGCGCTCGTCGCCACTGGGCACAGCCATGATGGCCCCGGTGCCGTAGCCTGCCAGCACGTATTCGGAGATCCAGATCGGTATGGGCCGTCCCGTGAAGGGGTGGACTGCGTAAGCGCCGGTGAAGGCACCGGAGATCTTCTTCTCCATCATGCGCTCGCGCTCGCTGCGGCTCTTTACATAGGCCACATATTCTTCCACTTCGGTGCGCTGTTCGCCGGTAATGATCTTCACCACCACCTCGTGCTCGGGGGCCACCACCATAAAGTCGGCACCAAAGATGGTGTCGGGGCGGGTGGTATACACGTCGATGACTTCGGAAGAGTTTTGTACTGAAAAGCGGATCTCCGCACCGGTGCTCTTGCCGATCCAGTTGCCCTGCATATCCTTCATGGCGTCGGAGAAGTCGACACGCTGCAGGCCTTCGAGCAGGCGGTCGGCATACTCGGTGATGCGCAGGTACCACTGTCGGAGTTTCTTTTTCACCACAGGGTAGCCGCCCCGCTCGCTGACCCCGTTGACCACTTCGTCGTTGGCCAGCACAGTGCCGAGAGCCTCGCACCAGTTCACTTCGCCGTAGCCGCAATAGGCCACGCGGTACTCCATCAGGATGATCTGGCGGGTCTGTTCGTCCCACTTATTCCACTGTTCGGCCGTGAACGTGAGCGAGGTGAGGCCCTCGATCTGGAACTGGGAGTCTGGGATGGGGTGGTTTTGGTTGCCTTCCCCTTCCAGGATAGCCAGCAGGGTAGCGATCGGCTCGGTCTTAGCCGTCTTGCGGTTGTACCAGCTGTTGAACAATTGTAGGAAGATCCATTGGGTCCACTTATAATACTTAGGATCGCTCGTGCGGATCTCGCGGCTCCAGTCGTAGCAAAAGCCAATATTATCGAGCTGCTTGCGGAAAGTGCTAATGTTCTTCTCGGTGGATACGGCCGGGTGTACGCCGTGCTCGATGGCATACTGCTCGGCCGGTAGTCCAAAGGCATCATAGCCCATGGGATGCAACACGTTAAAGCCCTTGAGGCGCTTGTAGCGGGCAAAGATGTCGGAAGCAATGTAGCCCAGGGGGTGGCCTACGTGCAGGCCCGAGCCGCTGGGATAAGGAAACATGTCGAGCACATAATACTTTGGCTTATCGGAAAGGCTGGGCACCTGGTAAACCTTGTTGTCGATCCAGGCCTGCTGCCACTTCTTTTCAATATCTCTGAAATTATACTCCATTCAATGAATTTCTGGTTTTGAGAAAAAACCCGGCAGCTGCCGGGAAGGAATTGGCGGTTACTGCCACACGCCCTTCTCCTAATGAAGCCCTAATAATCCGTTCTCTCCCATAAGGTCGACAATATAAGAGGGGAACAATCGTTAGGGAAAGGCAAAAATAACTGATTCGGACCGTTTAATTATGGAGCGGGGATGCGGGGTAAGAGGCAAACAATTATTTTTGTTCACTTCTATAAAACACAGTCAGCATGGCGCAATTTGGCAAGGCCTCAATGAAACGTGGAAAACCGTCGTACTTTATGTCGATCCTGGGGGTAACCCTCGTCTTATTCCTCCTCGGAATCGTGGGATGGATCACCATCAACTCGCAGAAGCTGATGGAATATTTCAAGGAGAGCGTGGAAGTGCAGGTGTTCCTGAAGCCCAATGTTCCCGATACGGCCCGCCAAAACCTGCAGTCGTACATCACTTCTCAGCCCTACACCAAGGGCGTGCGCTTTACCGACAAGGAGAGCGCCAAGAAGGAATGGCTGAAGAGCGGTGGGGAAGACTTCACCGAGTTCCTGGACAACAGCCTGCTGCCGACTTCGATAGACTTTACGCTGAAAGCGGAATATATGGACTCGGCCCAGCTGGCTTCTATTAAAACCGACCTGACGCGTTTCCCGGCCATCGATGAAGTGCGCTACCCTACTTCGGTAGTGGGCAAGATGCAGCGCAACTTCCGGATCATCTCCCTCGTGCTGGCCGGGGTAGCCATTCTCATCGCCGTGCTGGTGATCGTGCTGATCGACAACACTATACGGCTGGCGATGTTTAGCAACCGCTTCCTGATCAAAACGATGCAGATGGTGGGCGCCACCCGCTGGTTTATTGCCAAACCGCTCAACGTGCGGGCGGTAGTAAACGGCGCCATCAGTGCCGTCATTGCCATTGCCTTGTTATACATAGTGATCACGGCCGCTGAGCGCCTGCTGCCCGACCTGAGGGCCCTGCACGACAGCACCTTATTGATCATGCTCTTCCTGGCCCTGATTCTTATCGGCATCACCATTACCGTGTTCAGCACCTACCGCAGCGTGCAGAAGTACCTGCGCATGAAGCTGGATGAACTGTATTAGAGAGGAGCTTCTAGCTGCCAGCTCCGAGCTGCTAGCAGAGAGTTTTCTGTAATTGTTTTATATTGCCCCTTTTAAGTAGAATCAATGAAAAGCAAAAGAGTCACAACGGTTGCCGATAAAGAAACACCAGTAAGAAAGTATACTTCCCTGTTTGATCGCGACAACCTGCTGTGGATGGCAGGGGGTGCGGCGGTCATGGCCCTGGGGTTTATCCTGATGGCCGGGGGCAAAAGCGATGACCCCAATGTCTTTAATCCCGCCGAAGTTTATAGCACCACCCGTATTACCATTGCCCCCATCCTGATCATTGCCGGGCTGGTGATCGAGATCTTCGCCATCTTTCGTCATCCCAGGAATCACTAAACTCTTTAATAATCGCCCTTTCCCATAATGAGCATTATTGAAGCAATTATTATTGCTATTGTAGAAGGCTTAACCGAATTTTTACCCGTTTCTTCTACGGGGCATATGGTGATTACCAGCTCATTACTGGGAATTCATGAAAATGACTTTACCAAGCTGCTGGAGGTGGCCATCCAGCTGGGAGCTATCCTGGCAGTGGTGATCCTGTACTGGAAGAAGTTCTTCCCGCTGAACCGCTGGGAGTTCTACACCAAGCTCCTGGTGGGCGTTATCCCTGCCCTGTTCTTTGGCTTTTTCTTCCACGAGCAGGTGGATGCCATGCTGGAAAGCCCAACCGTAGTAGCCGTCACCCTCCTTCTGGGCGGCGTAGTCTTACTCTTCGTCGACAAGATGTTTCACCACCCCACTACCCAGGAGGATGAGCAGATCACTTTTAAGCAGTCGTTTATCATCGGCCTATGGCAGGTCATTGCCATGATACCGGGGGTGAGCCGCTCCGCCGCTTCCATTATTGGCGGAATGCAGCAAAAGCTGTCCCGCAACCTGGCCGCGGAGTTCTCGTTCTTCCTGGCCGTGCCGACCATGTGTGCCGCTGCCGCCCACTCCCTGTTTATCAAGGACTGGGAAAACAATGGCGTGGTGCAGAGAGGCTATGAGCTGATCACCCAGACCCCGCAAAACCTTTATGCCTTCATCGTGGGCAATGTGGTAGCCTTCGTGGTGGCGCTGCTGGCCATTAAGTTCTTTATTAATTTCCTGAAGGTGTACGGTTTCCGCGTTTTTGGCATCTACCGGATCATTGTGGGCATCATCCTGCTGGCCCTGATCTTTACCGGCAACCTTGGCTAGATTTGGTAGTGCCCGGCGGTCGGTAACTTTCTATTACTTTTACGGCTTATGCAGACTGCTCCGAAAAAAGTGATCCGGGCCTGGACCATGTACGACTGGGCCAATAGTGCTTATTCGCTGGTCATTACGACAGTTATCTTCCCCACCTATTTTACCGCCATCGCCCCGGAGCGGGTGCAGCTTTTCGGACGCACTTTTGAGCGCACGCCCCTGGCCTCTTATACCGTGGCCCTGTCGTTTCTGATCATTGCCCTGATCTCCCCTATCCTTTCGTCGATTGCCGACTACAAGGGGAACAAGCTGGCGTTCATGAAGTTCTTTTGTTACCTGGGTTCGGCTGCCTGTATAGGGCTGACCTTTTTAACAAAAGACACGATACCACTTGGGATATTCTTCTCTATCATTGGTTCGATTGGCTTTGCCGGAAGCATCGTGTTTTACAACGCTTACCTTCCCGAAATAGCAGCCGAGGAAGACCAGGACCGCATCAGCGCCAAAGGGTTTTCGATGGGCTATATCGGCAGCGTGATCCTGATGGCAGTTTGCCTGGCCTTTATCATGGCCAACGAAAGCATGGACCTCGGCTGGGGTGACTGGCCGGTGCGGCTGGCCTTTTTAGGGGTCGGGCTCTGGTGGGCAGGCTTTGCCCAGATCACCTTTCGAAACCTGCCGCCCTCCATTCCTTCGGACCAGCATCCCGAGCACAGCATCTTTGTCAATGGCTTTTACGAGCTGCGCAAGGTGTGGGACCAACTGAAGCATACCCCCGCCACCAAGCGGTTCCTGCGCAGCTTTTTCTTTTACAACATGGGCGTGCAGACTGTTATGTACATGGCCACCTACTTTGCAGCCGATGAACTGGGCATGAAAGGCTCGGCACTGATCATCACCCTGGTGATCATCCAGCTGGTGGGCGTGTTGGGCGCCATTGTCTTTTCGAGGCTGTCGCAGCGCACTTCCAACCTGTTTACCCTGGGCCTGATCATTATGATCTGGATCGGTATCTGCATTGGGGCTTACTTTGTGCAGACCTCCCTGCAGTTCTATATACTGGCTTTTTGCGTAGGCATGGTCATGGGCGGGGTGCAGTCGCTTTCCCGCTCCACTTACTCCAAGCTGCTACCTCCCACCAAAGACACAGCTTCCTATTTCAGCTTTTACGATGTGAGCGAGCGGGTAGGAACTTTCCTGGGCACTTTAGCCTTTGGCTATGTAGCCGAACTGCTGGGAATGCGGTATTCGGTACTGGCCCTGATGGCCTTCTTTATCATTGGTGGTGTACTTTTATTGTTTGTGGACCCTAAAAGAAGAACTTTCGCTACAAGATGAATTTATATACGATAAACACAGGAAACTTTAAGCTGGACGGTGGTGCCATGTTTGGCGTAGTACCCAAAAGCATCTGGAACAAGATCAACCCCTCGGATGAGAACAATATGTGCGACTGGGCCATGCGCTGCCTGCTTATTGAAGACGAAGGCCGCCTGATCCTGGTAGATAACGGTATCGGCGACAAGCAGGACCAGAAGTTCTTTAGCTACTACCACCTGCACGGAGAGGATACCCTGGACAGCTCACTAGCCAGGCATGGCTTCCACCGCGACGATATCACCGATGTGTTCCTTACCCACCTGCACTTTGACCATTGCGGCGGCTCTATTGTGCGCCAAGGCGACCAACTGGTGCCGGCCTTTAAGAACGCCACCTACTGGAGCAACGAAAAGCACTGGGACTGGGCGGTGCACCCCAACGACCGGGAAAAGGCATCTTTCCTTAAGGAGAACATCCTGCCCATACAGGAGAGCGGGCAGTTAAAGTTTATTGATACCCCGACAGAGGCTTTAGGAGGCCGGCTGGGCACTACCCACTTTACACAGAACATTTACATCCGCTTTGTCAGCGGGCACACGGAAAGCATGATGCTGCCCCAGATCACTTATAAGGACAGAACCATTGTTTATATGGCCGACCTGCTGCCCTCGGCCGGGCATATTCCCGTACCTTACGTAATGGCGTACGACATGTTCCCGCTGACGACCCTTCAGGAGAAGAAGAGCTTTTTGAGCGAAGCGGTGGAGGGTAATTATATCCTTTACTTTGAGCACGACTATAAAAATGAGTGCTGCAGCCTGAAACAGACTGAAAAAGGAATCCGCCCTGCAGACTTCTTTTCCTTAAGCGATGTGCTTTAGCGCAGGTTCTTAAGCGAGGACAAAGGGTGGCGCAGGTTTTTATAGCCCATCATATCGAGCTTGATGCTGCCCACCACCAGGGGTGTCTCTACCCGTATGGGAATACGGTTATTATCGTCGGTAACCCAGATAGTCATTTTCTCGCCGCCT
>DASWYM010000225.1:0-5574 GCA_036404975.1 Chitinophagaceae bacterium | reverse complement strand
ACCCTGTTGTTCCATTCAGGGCGGAGTTCCTGAAGGAAAGCGTTGGGAGCATCGGAGGCCAGGAACTGCGCAATGAGGATGCGCTCCTCTGCAGGCGTATCCATAAAGGCCCTGCCCAGGCGGAAGAAGCTGTAGCACAGGTGGCTAACCTGCTTGCGGTCCCGGGACCCAAACTTTTTATTAGCGGAGAAGTAGGCCTTCAGCCAGGTCGCAAAGGGTTGGTCGCCCCTGTATTCCTGCAGCATCCGCGCGGCACTTTGTATATATGAATAGATCCTCACGGTGCAAAGTACCAAAAAAAATGGCTGCCTTGCGGCAGCCATAACAGTATCGTTGGATTGTGCTACTGATAACGGAAAGTAGCAGGCAGGGTGATGCCGCCGGTACCCGGCAGACCAATGGCTGCAGTAAGCGGCTTGCTCGATGCGTTGTAGGTATAGGTCAGCGATATTTCCTGGCTCTGGGAAGGGTCATCATAATCGATGAGCGTAGCCTTGGTCATGTTGTTGTCGCCATAGTATTGATGGCGGTCCAGCAAGATGGCTTCCGTGCCCAGCTTCAGGGGGCTGGTCTTGTTGTCGTACTCCATTGTCTGTTCGCCGAGGTCTTCCCAGGACGTACCATCAAACTGCGAGGTAACCACTTTTTGGATATTGCCGGATCCATCATAAATCAGGGTGTCTTTCACTGCTGCCAAGACCCCACCGCCAAAGTCGATCTGCCAGAACTGGGAAACAATCCTACCCGTGCCATTGTAGGTGTAGGCGATGCTGTCTACCACGTTACCGGTGGCATCTTTGGTGATGCGGTTGGTATAGCGATTACTGGCAGCATCATGGCGCACGTGCCAAACCTCAGTATTTTCAGTGGGATCACTGGGATACACTTCAAACTTCTCGATAATACCCTGCGTATTGCGGGTGATGCGCACCAGGGAGTCATCCGACATAAAAGTGATGGGCCCCTTGTTGGCTTCCGAGATCAGCCGCTTGCCGGCGTCGTAGCCGAAGGTGGTCGTGACAGAATCCGGCCCCAGCTGGATAACGATCTTAGCTAGCAGGTCTCCATCGGTATTCCCCCCGCCGCCAGGAGTTCCATTCTCCTCTTCGAAGCTTTTCTCTTTTGTGCAGGACACGGCGACCAGGGTGGTCAGGGCCATTAAGGCCAAAAGAACTCGTCTCATAAGTCAGTTTATTGAACGGAGTACAAGATAATATAATATTATAACTGTAGTAGCGTCTTCACCGGATCTTTCCCAAAAAGCAGCAGCTCGGGGTTCTCCAGCAACTCTTTTACGCGTACCAGGAAGCTTACCGACTCGCGCCCGTCAATGATGCGGTGGTCGTAGCTCAGGGCCACGTACATCATTGGACGAATAACGATCTGTCCATCCACCACCACGGGGCGTTCCTGGATCTTGTGCATGCCCAGGATGGCCGACTGCGGGATGTTGATAATAGGCGTGGACATCAAAGAGCCAAACACCCCACCGTTGGTGATGGTGAAGGTACCGCCCTGCATTTCCTCCATGCTCAACTTGTTGTCGCGGGCTTTACCGGCCAGCTCCAGCACTTTCTTTTCGATCTCCGCCATGCTCAGGCTCTCGGCGTTGCGGATCACCGGTACCACCAATCCTTTAGGAGCAGACACGGCAATGGAGATGTCACAGTAGTCGTGGAAGACGATCGAGTCGCCGTCGATATAGGCGTTCACTGAGGGCCACTCCTGCAGGGCAAAGGTGCAGGCCTTGGCAAAGAAGCTCATGAAGCCCAGGTTCACCCCGTGTGCCTCTTTGAACTTGTCCTTATACAGCTTGCGCAGGTCCATGATGCGGGTCATGTCCACCTCGTTAAAGGTAGTGAGCATGGCCGTGGTATTCTTGGCTTCCACCAGCCTTCTCGAAACAGTCTTGCGCAGGTTGCTCATCTTCTCGCGCTTCTCCTCGCGGGTAAACGCTTCGGTGCCAGGTCTTCTACCGGGATTGGCCAGGGCTTCCAGCACGTCTTCTTTTAAGATCTTGCCCTGGTAGCCGCTGGGCTGTATGGTTTTAACGTCTACCTTCTTGTCAGCTATGATCGCCGAAGCCACAGGGGTAGCCTTTACATCGGCGGGAGCTGCAGCCGGTGCTGCAGCGGGCTTGGCGGCATCGGCCTGCGGAGCGGGAGCAGCTGGCTTCGGAGCCTCCTCTTTAGCTGCAGCGGGTGCAGCGGGTGCCCCTTCCGGCTTGGCTGCCGTCTCGTCGATCTGGGCCACGACATCGCCTATCTTCAGGGTATCGCCTTCCCCACCTACGGTCTTTAGTACACCTGCCTGTTCTGCGTTTACTTCAAAGGTGGCTTTCTCGCTTTCCAGTTCCGCTATCACTTCATCGCGCTCCACGTAATCACCATCTTTCTTCAGCCATTTTACTAAAGTCACTTCGCTAATAGACTCTCCTACCGTAGGTACTTTAATGTCAATCATTCTGTTTCGGGTTTTCGTTTATGGTATCAGGCCCTGCCCTGGTAAGCAAGACCCGATGGTTTCTTTCGTTTCATTTTTATCCAGCGCCTGGTATCCGGTTGCTTACACTGCAAAGGCCGTATCAATGATCTCGGCCTGCTCCTGGCCATGCACTTTGGAATAGCCACTGGCAGTGGAAGCACTGGGCTGGCGGCTGATAATGCCGTAGTTGATGTTCTTCAGGTTCATTTGCAGGAAGGAGGCAGCGCCCATATTCAGCGGCTCTTCCTGTACCCAGAACCAGGTAGCCCGGTTGTACTTCTGGTACAAGGCATCGAGCTGCTTCACCGGCAGGGGATACAGCTGCTCCAGGCGGATAATGGCCGTATCGGTCTTGCCTTCCTTTTGCTGGCGTTCGGCCAGGTCGTAATAGATCTTACCACTGCAGAACAGCACTTTCGTCACGGCCGAAGGGTCTTTCACAAACACATCGTCGATCACTTCCTTAAAGCCTCCCTGCGTAAACTCGCTGATATGCGAGTAAGAGGCCTGCAGGCGCAGGTTGGCCTTGGGCGAGAAGTTGACCAGCGGCTTGCGGAACGGCCAGGCCAGCTGGCGGCGCATGGCATGGAAGAAGTTGGCGGAGGTAGTAATATTAGACACTACCATGTTCAGCTCGGCACACAGCTGCAGGAAGCGCTCCAGGCGGGCACTACTGTGCTCAGGGCCCTGTCCTTCGTAGCCGTGGGGCAGCAGCATCACCACGCCGTTCATGCGTTGCCACTTCTGTTCGCCCGAAGCAATAAACTGGTCGATCATGATCTGGGCGCCGTTTGCGAAGTCGCCAAACTGGGCCTCCCACAGCACCAGGGAATTGGGGTTCGCCAGTGCATACCCATACTCGAAGCCGAGGACGGCATACTCGCTGAGTAGGGAGTTGAATATACGGAACTCGCCCTGGTCCTGTTGGAAGTGGTTCAGGCGGTTGTATTCGCGGTTATTGGTCTCGTCGTAAATAGTAGCATGACGGTGCGAAAAAGTTCCCCGCTTCACGTCCTGACCGCTCATGCGCACGTCCTTTCCTTCCACGAGCAAACTGGCGTATCCCAGTAGTTCTCCGGTCGCCCAGTCCACCTTCTGCTCGCTTTCAAAAAGCTTTACTTTATCGCTCAGCAGCTTTTCCACCTTGCGCAGGGGCTTGAACTCTTCGGGCCATTTCATCAGGCCGTTAAAGAGCGTGCGGAACTGCTGCTCGCTGATGGCCGTGATGGGCGATTGGTCGAAGTCTTCCTCGGTAGCCTTGCGCAAACTGCGCCACCATACCTCCGGCTGCTGGTAGTTGTACGGCAGCGGATTTTGCTTTACCTCGTCCAGGCGTTCCTGCAGGTCCGTCCAGAACTTCTTCTCCATGTCCTTTGCCAGTTGCTGGGCATCGGCTTCGCCGTTCTTCAGCAGGAACTGTACGTACTCTTCTCGCGGGTTGGCGTGCTTTTCAATGAAAGAGTACAACTGCGGCTGGGTGAATTTGGGATCGTCGCCCTCGTTATGCCCATGGCGGCGGTAGCACACCATGTCCACAAAAATGTCGGAGTTGAACTCCTGGCGGTAGCGGGTGGCGATCTCCACGCACTTCACCACCGCTTCGGCATCGTCGCCATTGACGTGCAGCACCGGCGCCTGGATGGCCGACGCCACCGAAGTGGAGTAGTCCGAGGAGCGCGCGTCGTCAAAGTCGGTAGTGAAACCAATCTGGTTATTAATGACAAAATGAATGGTACCGCCGGTGTAGAATCCCTTGAGGTTACTCATTTGCAGGATCTCGTACACGATACCCTGGCCAGCCACCGAAGCGTCGCCGTGGATCAGGATAGGCAGTACCGAATCAAATTCGGAGTTATATAATACATCGGCCTTTGCTCTGGAATAGCCCAGTACCACGGGGTCTACGGCTTCCAGGTGCGAGGGGTTGGGGGTCAGCTTCAGGTGAACGTTCTTGCCACCTTCGGTCTGAACCTCGGAGCTGAAGCCCATATGGTATTTCACGTCGCCACTGCCCATGGTCTGGTCGGGTATGGCCGTGCCTTCGAATTCGCTGAAGATGTTCTCGTAGGTCTTCCCCAGGATGTTGGCCAGCACATTGAGGCGGCCGCGGTGGGCCATGCCGATCACCACTTCCTGCACGCCGTACTCAGCGCCGGTATTGATGATGGCATCAAGGGCCGCAATAGTAGTCTCCCCACCTTCGAGCGAAAAGCGCTTTTGGCCAATGTACTTGGTGTGCAGGAACTTCTCGAAGATCACGCCCTGGTTGAGTTTTTCCAGGATGCGGCGCTTCTTTTCCAGGGGCAGGGGCTGCTGTAGGGTGGTCTCCACCTCTTTTTCAATCCACTCGGCGCGGCCGGGCTTGGAGATATACTGGTACTCCACGCCCACACTGCCGGTATAGATCTTTTTCAGACGGTCCAGGATCTGCTGTAGCGTAGCTGTGCCGAGTCCAATAAATTGGCCGGCAGCAAAGCTCTGGCCCAGGTCGGCCTCGCTCAACCCGTAATACTTCAGGTCGAGGTTGGCGCCCCGGTTCTTGCGCGGCCTTACAGGGTTGGTATGGGCCACCAGGTGGCCTTTCTTGCGGTATGCCTGGATGAGGTTATATACGGAGAACTCGCGGGCCAGTTGTGCGACATCCACACCGCCCTCTTTGGCTGGTGCCGGTTGCCCGTTTGCGCCTTGTGAAATAGCAAAGTCAAAGCCCTCGAAGAATTTGCGGTATTCGGGGTCTACGCTGTCCGGGTTTTGCACATAATCATTATACAGATTCTCGATATACGCCGGATGCGAATGGGTGATATAGGAAAAGTCCTTCATAAAAGGAAAAAAGATTGTCTTAGGGTAGGCAAATATCGGCTAAAAAAGCTAACCGCCACCAACTCCTTGAAAACGACTCCCATGGGTAAGATGATATAGGTCCGCCCCTTGTTTCCAGGACACTTATGCCCGCTTCCGTCCAATGCTAGCTCCTCAACCTTTCGCTTTCTATCCTTTCCGGAGTCTAGCCTGGGTTTTCTCTGAGTTTATCCTGAGGATATCCCGAGTCCTTATAGACTCAGCTCATACTCGGGACAAACTCGGCTT
>DASWYM010000224.1:0-11138 GCA_036404975.1 Chitinophagaceae bacterium | reverse complement strand
GCCCCCGGACCTTGTAAGCCACATGCTCGGTGATCCAGCGAAAGATAGAACGCACTTTTTCCAGGTCGGTAGCATAGGGCAGCGTCAGCGCCCTGGAAAGGGAGTCCATCGTGGGTGCTTCCACGAACTGTACCCTCCAGTCGATTTCAGCAAAAGATACCCGCTTCGCCTGTGCCATCAACAGGTTCGTCACCAACAGGAGCAATATGCCTAACAACAATCTCATACTCTTCCCCGACAACTATGTAATGGGGATGATTTAACTGCAAGTTCCAACTTATTACACAATTATCCTATGCTTTAACAAAGAGATAAAGCCCCTCCATCAGCCATAAAAAAAGCCTCCCGGTGGGGAGGCTTTCCAGCGTCTTAGCTATGCATTATTTTACCTGGTATTCCAGCAGGTTGGATGAAGATTCCATAGTCATCCCCATCACGTCTATCAGGGTCCTGGTGCGTACGATACCTACCCCTTTGGCAATATAATAGTCGTAGGTGCCAAACTTCATGACGGTACCCATTACGTTATAATTCAGTTCCAGGCGCGTATGGATCACATCCGGATAGGTTTTGCCCTCCACCGTATGGGTGATCCCTCTTTCCATAATGATGGTCTTAACAATCGCAGGGAAGTTGTTACCGTGACCGGCATCGTATTGCCAGTTGTAGCCTACTGAAGCAGTATCATTCAGGTAGTGAAACAGCAGGGTGGCCGGTGCCCCGGTGTTCGGGCTCACTACATCGGCATAGATAAAATAGTTAGGTCCGTCCACGGCCATCCAGGAGGTATCGGTTCGCTGGGCCATGGTGCTGAGGGCGGCCGTGTAATTCCGGCTATTGATCAGCTTGGTTTTATTCACCACCGTTGCCTGCGAAACCGCCCCGGTAAGCGAATCCTTGTACTTCCAAAAAGAGTTGGCAGTCAGGGGCTGGTAATTTGTGGAGTTACTGGGATTGTTGGGTGTAGGCGCCAGGATAGTATCCACTTCCTTTTGGCAGCTCACCAGGCTGAACACCGCTATAGCGGCACATAAGTGCAGTATGATCTTTCTCATAAGATGTAGTTTGGTTTATGACTCTTTATCCAGTGAAGGATGAAGATGTCGTAAAGATAAAAGATTTCTCCATGGTTGAGCTTGAAAGGCTCCCAAAGGAGCAGGTGTAAGAGCGGAAATAAAGTGCAATCAGGAACCAGGCACCCGGAAACTCTTGCCTTCTCCGATTGCCCTTAAAAAGGAAAGCCAGCAGGTATACCTGCTGGCCACTGACGCTCTTTGGCGTCTTCCAGATATTTTAATGGAGCAACCCGGTTAGGCGAAACTAACCGAAGGTTTCCA
Organism: Chitinophagaceae bacterium; assembly: GCA_036404975.1. Taxonomy (GTDB): domain Bacteria; phylum Bacteroidota; class Bacteroidia; order Chitinophagales; family Chitinophagaceae; genus Flavisolibacter. Next base: position 9,801 of record DASWYM010000224.1, on the reverse strand, counting down.
TGAATATTCTGTAGATGTCATGAATACCTCCTTTTGTTTGGTGAAGTATAAATATACTATAAGTTTTAGAAAATCAAACCCTTAGAAGGCTCTTTTTTCCACTGCCTCCCGGCACTTTATCTAATCCTTGGCACATAATAAGTGGTGGGCGTTTTCCGTTCCCGCTATATATTTGAGCCACCTTTAACCATCGATCCATGGACGAGCAACTTTTTTACAAGGCAGTCACCTACAAGGCCCAGGAAGCGGGCATCAATCCCCTCCTGCTGCTCTCCGGCATCGAGGGCCTATTCACTTTCCGCGATGTACAGCTCAGCGCCCTGAATTTCGAGATCCTCGACAACCTGATCCTGACCATCTTTGCCCTGCGCATTGGCGACCAGTTCCACGCACTGGCCGAGCAACAATTGGCTGGCACTGATGCTAATGCCATGCAGGCTGCGGCTGCCGAACTGCGCATCCTCACCACTGCCGACATTGCCGGATCCTCCAACCCCTATATTCATTCCTTTGCCAAAGTGCTGGGCGGAAAGAGCCCTATCCGCCGCTACCACGAAAAAGCCCTGGAAGTGGCCGCCCTCGAAATCAGCAAAGCCGTCGAACAATTCGATAATGCCAGCATCGGCACGATTGTGATGGACATCTGCAAAAGCGATGAGACCGGCGCTCTCAATCTGGGTGCCATCTTCAGCCAGTAAAATCCTGTGGCTAAACATATCCTATAGCTAAAAGTTTTTTTCGTACTGAACATATGTGACCGGTAAGCACCATCCGGATTGAGGCTGACAAGGAAACTCATCACGATTCCCTGTTGAATCATAGCTCCATTACCGGAACAGTTTGATCCGCCCCCCTGTTCTCTCCTGATTCCTAATACCCTAATTCCTAATTTCTGCTCACCCACTCCGCACTCCAACCGCACTTCAACCGTCCTTTATAGCAGCGGTTCAGGAGCGGTTCAGGAGCGGTTCAGGTACGGTTCAGCAGCGGTTTAGAGTGCAGTAAACCAGGTAGAAAATCGATCTGGTTTTACTCTTTTCATAGGTTCAAACCTGCTTCGGATCGTTTTGTACGTTGTCATAAAACACCCGCAGGACTTAAATTCCTACACTGGCGAAAAACACTTAAATTGAATTTTTAATACACCCCATTACCATGTTCACCACTGCCATTGAGACTGTTGCCAATTTCACCCGGCCTATACACTCTATTCTGCGCACCTACGGCGGCAAGCAGGTTACTCCCAGTTCCTCTACCCTGTTCTTTGTGAATGACCAGGGATATGCCATCACCTGCAAACACGTAGTGGAACTGTTGCTCTCTTCGGAGAACATAAACCAGCAGTTCACCCAGTTTAAGAGTGAAAGGGGCCATTTGATAAATGATGGTAAGTTCAAGCAACACATCCGTGGCCTGGAGCTGAAATACAAATACAACCCGGATTCATTCGTAGAAGTGAGAAACAATTTCCTTGACTGCATCGACAGAATGAGCGGCTTTACCTGCCATGTGCACCCCACCTACGACCTGGCGATCCTGAAGTTCAACGACTTTAACCGCATCATGTATACCGGTCATGCACGCTTCTTAAAAGACGGTGCCGATATCAAGCAGGGTAAAATGCTTTGCCGGCTAGGCTTCCCGTTCCCGGAGTTCACGAACTTCCGCTACAACGAAGGGGCCGACCAGATCGAATGGACCCAGGAAGGAGTAGTGCAGTCGCCGCGCTTTCCCCTGGAGGGCATGGTCACCCGCTTTTTAGGGGATGCCAGCGGAGTGATCGGCATAGAGCTGAGCACCCCGGGGCTAAAAGGTCAAAGCGGAGGCCCGCTGTTTGACCAGAACGGGGTGGTCTACGGCATGCAGTTCTCGACCAAGCACCTGCACCTGGGCTTTGACCTTATTGATAAGGAGATCATGGTGAACAACAGGTCGAAGAAGGTCACGGATTACTCCTTTATCCACCTGGGCCAGTGTGTACATGTAGACGTAATAAAGAAGTTCCTGAGGGAGAACAACGTTCCCTTTGAAGAGGCTGCGTAAACCGGGTACAGACTCTTTATTTCGCCTGCAGGGTCTTTGCCTCGTTAATGATGCAATTGGTCAGATCCATCAGTCTCACCTTGTCTTCTTCGGTAAGCTTTACTTCGGTAACGCTCTTATCGTTGCCGGTAAATACGATCGACGCTACTTTGGTGGTGGCCAGCCGCTTCAGGTTGGAAGCCGGGGTAGCTGTATTACGGAAATTGAAATGGAAAAGGCCTTCACAGTTCATGGAGCCGCTGTTGCGGTAAGTGGTCTTGTAGCGGGTGCCGTCGTAGCTCACCTGGGCGGTGGAGGCGTCGTCATAACACTTTTGCTCCTCCCCCTTGGCCAGGGCAAACAGGTAGTCGATTTCGGTAGCCGTAGCTTCTATAGAGACAAGGATCCGGTCGATACCATTGCTCATGGGGAAAAAGCCGGTGGTGATCTTAGGCTGGTTGCTGAATTTATCGATCTGTTTTTTGAGGGGGCAGTCCTGGGCCAATACGCCTAAGGGCAATAAAAAAAGGGCAGCAAAGATGTATTTCATAAATAGAGTCTCTACCCGAAAATAATCTTTACTGCCCTATCTGCAATAGACCTGCCTGTTAAAAAAAGTTAAGGTGGCCTTTTGTCTTTAATCATCACTAATAGAAGTGGATACACGGTTCTCCCCGGCACTGTCGCCTTCGGGGGAACTCACAAAGCCAAGGTTGATTTCTTTGTTCACGTCATCGTTCCCGGCTTTGCGTGCTTCGTTGGCGGCACCCTCATTGCTGCCCCTGCGGCTGGCTTCCTCGGTCAGGTCGAAGGGCTTGCCCGGTTCCTGGTGCCAGTCTCCTTTATTGCCCGAATCACCTCTCATCCTATTATATTTTACAGTGGTCAATCGTCCCTGCCCTGGCGGATACCTTCATCGGCTTTTTGTCGGGCATTTTCCGCCTCTTTCCCTTCCAGGCGCCCGGTGCCATCCACCTCCTCGTTCTGTGCGTCGCCGGCCGTATCCTGGGCCTGGCCGGTACCGCGCCTGGCAGGGGTATCCCGCTGGTCAGAGCCTTTGTTTCGCTCCTCACTGTGGGAACTGGTGTCCTGCCGGATGTTCTCTTCCATATTCCGGCGGGCGGCCAGTGCATCGGCATCATTGCCGGCAAAGCGCCCGGCATTGTCGGCCTGCTCAAAGCGTTCCCGGGTTTCACTTTTCCTGTTCTTGCCTGTATTCCGGTTGTTATCTTGTGCCATAATCAAGTCGTTTTAAATTGTCATAAAATGTGGGTCATTCATTTTATGCCTTTTCTGGAGGAGAAAACACCGTTCTCCCACCCGGTGGATTTGCGGGTGTGGTGGTTGAAAAAAGGTTGGAGGTCCCCCTAAGCGGCAAAGCGCATCAGATAAGATCGGTTTTATCCTCACCCAACCGGGCAGTCTCCCCCTCGTCCAGGTCGTCGTTAGGGCTGTGTGCGCTAAAATCCGGGTCCTCATCGATGTCATGAATGGCCTCTTCATGAGCAGCATCGGCCATCTCTCTTTCCCGCTGATGGATCTCGTGTGGTAGCGGATGCTCATGCCTTCCTTGCCCTGCCGGAGCATTATCCGGTGTTGGTCTCCTTCCAGGTGTCATACATAAATGTTTAATACTTAAGACCTATAAATTCTATGCCGTTCCTCAGCTTCCGGTTCCGGGTCCTGCCCTATTCCCCATTTACTGGCGTTTGCCGGGCCAGTATGCCCTATATTGCACAGATTAATAGCCTATTATGTCGTTTGTAGCTGTAGACTCACTACCCTCAAAAGAAATCATAAGCGGGTACACTGCCCGGACCATTCATACCGGCACGATGACCTTTGTGTACTGGACCGTGCAGGAAGGTGCGGCCATGCCCGATCACTCCCACCTGCACGAACAGGTAGCTCATGTGCTGAAAGGCCGCTTTGAGCTGACGGTAGGCGGCGAAACGCGGGTACTGGAGCCCGGCACCGTGGCCGTCATCCCGCCCCATGTGCGCCATGGTGGCAGGGCTTTAACCCACTGCGAACTGCTGGACGTTTTCCTCCCGGAGCGGGAAGACTATAAGTTTGCCTAAGTGCCCATCTGCAACAGTCTTCCTCCGGACCGGTAAAAAGTTGAGCTGTTTTCGCCCCCGGGGATTTAAGGCGCATAGTTTGCAGGGAAAAGAGTAATAATCATTAGCTTGGCACAGTTGAACAGAACCCATAACACTCCTTATCCAAACGAAATGCAGAACAGGGACGCAAGGCTTGTACAAAGCATGCTCGAAGCATCGATGCATGGTGTGATGCTTTTAGAACCGGTGAGAAACAGCAACGGTATTATAGCAGACTTTAAGGTAGAGGCAGCCAATGCAGCCATCAAAAACCAGGTAGGCTTTCCTATTGACCAGGACGCCGGTCTTTTACTCTCCGAGGTATTTCCCACCTATAAGGAGCATCGCTTTTTTGATACCTACACGACAGCCCTGGAAACCGGGCAGGTGCAGCACAAAGAGCTTTATTACAAAGACAAGCGCCTGGAGGGGTGGTTCGACCTGGGAGTGGCCCCACAGGATGATTCCGTGGTGGTAACGTTTGTAAATATTACGGAGTCGAAGCAATACCAACAGGCCATAGAGCAAACTGCCAACCAGCTGAACACCATCATGGATATTGCTCAAACTGGTATCTTCCTGTTTAGCCCGGTGCACAATGAGCAGGGAGAAATTATTGATTTTACTTTTACGAAAGCCAACACGGCTATGGCAAGCTACGTGGGTCAGAAACCGGAAGCCCTGATGGGTGAACTGGGCAGCAAGTGGTTCCCGGGGTACAAAGTGAATGGCCTGTTTGAACGTTATCGGGAGACCTTTATTACCGGGATAACCAACCGCTTTGATTTTCATTATGACGAGGATGAGATCGACGTATGGCTTGACATCCTGGCCACCCGGCTAGGTGACGAAGTGCTGGTGACGTTTACGGATTTCACTACGGTAAAAAAGCTGCAACTACAAATGGAGACTTATGTAAATGAATTAAAGCGCTCTAATGCCAGCCTGGAAGACTTTGCCTATGCGGCCTCGCACGACCTGCAGGAGCCGCTGCGGAAGATCCACTTCTTTGCCGACCGGTTGAAGGAAAAGTACCAAAATGAACTGGGGCCGGAAGGTGCCTCCATGCTGAACCGCATGGAAACTGCCACAGGTCGCATGCGCACCCTGATCGAGGACCTGCTGGCCTATTCGCGCGTGAGCGCCAAACGTACGACCTTTGAAGAAGTAAATACTGACCTGCTGGTACGTGAGGTGTTAGGTGACCTGGAAGCTTCCATTCAGGAGAAGAATGCTTCCATTCATATTGGTGTTCTGCCTACCATAAAAGGTGACCCTTTACAGTTGCGTCAGCTTTTCCAGAACATTATTGGTAATGCCCTGAAGTATAACCGCCCGGAAGTGGCGCCCCACATTACAATTAGCTCCACGCCGGTGAAAGCCAGGAACAGCGGTATAGAACTGCTTGCCAGTAACGGCTCTAAGATGTATCATAAAATAGAGATTACCGATAATGGCCTTGGATTTGAACAGGAACATTCCGAACGCATCTTCCAGATCTTTCAACGCCTGCACGGACGTAGCGAATATCCAGGCACCGGTGTGGGGCTGGCTATTGTACATAAAGTGGTAGAGAACCACAGCGGATATATACAGGCAGAAGGCGCACCCAATAAAGGGGCCACCTTCCGCGTGTGGTTACCAGCTTAGTGCATTCGCTTAATTAGAAGGTAATAAGGCTGATCACCTGCTCCAGATATTTCTGGTCCACTCCATCATACTGGTCCAGCTCATCGCTGTCCACATCCAGCACACCCAACACTTCGCCATTGCGCAGGATTGGCACTACGATCTCGGATTTGGAAAGGGAACTGCAGGCAATATGTCCCGGGAACTTCTCCACATCCGGAACGATCAGCGTTTGGGCCTGGGCCCAGCTGCTGCCGCAAACGCCCCTGCCCTTTTTAATGCGGGTACAGGCTACAGGTCCCTGGAAGGGGCCGAGTACTAATTCCTCTCCTTTAACGATGTAAAAACCCACCCAAAACCAGCCAAACTGCTCCTTAAGGGCAGCGGCCACGTTGGCCAGGTTGGCCACCAGGTCGGTTTCTCCTTCCAGTAATCCCTTAATCTGGGGAAGCAGGGCTTCATACTGCTCCTGCTTAGTGCCGGTACTAATACTCAGATCTTCTGCCATATTCACTCAAATTAGGCAGCGAAAGTAAAAGAAAAGCTGTTAAAGGAAAGCTAGTTCAACAGCTTCCGAAGTGGCCGTGGAGAATCGTTCATTTTACCTCTGTGTTCCGTAATACAGTATCCGAACTTATCTTGCCGGTATTTCAAATCAACCGGATGCTAAAAGTCGCTGGATATATACGGGATTACTTTATAGGAGTGAATAAAGGCATCTTTTGCATCAGTACGCTGTTTACAGCCCTTCTTGTTTTTATCAACTATAATTGGGAGCTCAACGACCGGATCAATGCCCTGGAAGGAGAAAGGCAATACCTTGGCTGGTACTTTCTTTTTCTGCTGGCTTTCTCCTTTGTTTACCTGCTGGGTGCCCTATCAGGCGAAAGCATGGTATTCAGGAATTGGCGTTTTGTGCTTTTGCTGTTGCTGGCCCCGGCCATCTTTGCCTGGAAGATGTCGTTCGATTTTACGCTCCCCCTGGCCAGCGAATGGCGGGAGAATGCCTATTGGAACCGGGTGATCTACTGGCCCCTTAAACTGACCGGTCTCACTTTTGCCTTATGGATTGCATGGAAGTTATTCGACAGGCGGCAGCCCTTTTACGGCTTTTCCAGTAAGGACTTCTCTCTTAAACCCTACCTGCTGATGCTGCTGATCATGGTGCCGCTAATCGCTGCTGCTTCCACTCAACCCGACTTCCTGGCCATGTACCCCAAGTTCAAAAACGTAGGCTTCCTTACGGAAGATCGCAGCAGCGGGTGGTATAAAGTATTGTATGAATTGTCCTATGGAATCGACTTTGTAGGTATAGAGCTCTTTTTCCGCGGGTTCCTCGTGCTGGCTTTTGTCAAGTGGGTGGGCAAAGATGCTATATTGCCGATGGCTATATTCTACTGCACTATTCACTTCGGAAAGCCATTGGGTGAATGCATCTCGTCGTTTTTCGGGGGGATTATCCTGGGAGTGGTCACCTATCATACCCGCTCCATACTGGGCGGACTCATCGTGCACCTGGGAATAGCCTGGTTGATGGAACTGGGCGGCTACCTGGGAAGACACCTGGAACTGGTTTCCTAAGCCACAAAGTAAGTAAGAACTAAAAATTAAAGAATAACTGCAAGCCTGTAAGCCGGATTCTGTTCTTTGCTCTCGCGGACAAAGCCCCGATATTCAAAGCGCTATCATTTATCTGGGATGACTGTTACCAGCCATCTCTATCTGCCTACCCTGGATCATTAGGCGAGCAGCCCTCAGGCGATCCTATACATGGCATTTCAGCACGCAAGGTTTACCCGCTGCCCCTGTTACCAGGAACAGCCGTGGGCTTTTACCCCACATTTTCACCCTTACCTTCTTTATGTGAACATAAAGAAGGCGGTCATTTTCTGTGGCACTGTCTCGTTCCCCTTTAAAGGAGGAAGCCGGCGGTTAACCGGTGCGTTGCTCTATGCTGTCCGGACTTTCCTACCTGCCTTTACAGCAGATCGATAGCCCAGCTTGCAGTGGTGCAAAGGTAGAGCTTAAAGGCCGTATACGGTGTTAACAAAGCCCCTATGGATAGCAAAAAAGATAGAGCCTGAACCACTCCAAAATAATAAACAATACTCCTGCCGCCTATTTATACTGGAAATAGATCTCTGTTGCCCCGTAGCCAAAGGATGGGTGATATTGGTTGACGAAGGACTTCACTTCTCTTTTCAAGCGTAACAGGTCGTGTATCTCGTCGCGCAAGCGCCCACTGCCTACCCCATGTATAATGATGAGGTTTGACTGGTGATGGGCGACCGCCAACTCGTACCACTTATCGAATTCCTTCAACTGAATATCCAATATCTCGGCATTGGAGAGGTGCTGCCAGTCGTCGTGCAACTTTTCAATATGCAGGTCTACCACCGTGCGGGCGGGCGGCAGGTGCTTACGGGCTTCTTTGGCATTATAGATCTTTACCCCTCTGGCTGCCAGGGTGCTAAAGTCCATCACATCCTCTTCAATCTTGTCGGGGTAGTTGTCGAAAAGCTTATAGGTAAATGTGGCCTCTCCTTTCTGTTTCAACTGTTCTATACGATCAAAGAGTTGCTTAGGTTTGAGCTTTAAGGACACTTCATAGTAGTCTGCCTTACCTTTTTCGGGCTGCAGGAGCGAGAACTCAAAGGCGAAGGCAGGGCTGTCGCTCATATCGGAAAAAGGAACGTCGTGCAGGTAGAAGTCCTCAAAAGGCTTAATCTCGTTTTTGAGGTCAAACTCTGACTTACCAAAGAACAGCAGGTCGTATATAAACCGGAAGGAACGTTCGGTACGGTTGATGAGGTGAATTTTTAGCTCTTCCACTACATCATCCCCAAACTCATCGGTTTCAAATTTAGGCAGGAACGACAACCAGACGCCATCAACAATCCTTTCCCTGGGAGCTTTTTCCTTCCTGATATCCTCTACATATTTCTTATCCTTTTTCGGAGGAACGATCTTCTTTTCAGTAAACCGCTTAAAGTAAGGAAAGTCCAGCTGGTCGATATAGGCCGGGAACTTTACCCCACGCACATCGACCATCACCATTTTATTATTAATAATATCTACCACCTCCCCTTCCTCGTTGGAGTGTAACACCAAAACCTTATCGCCTATCTGGAACTTCATACTGCAAATTTAAAGGGCAGAATATATGCCGGGACTCATTTGAAGTTCCCATTGCATATTTTTCCGGGCATCTTCCTCCTTTGCCCGGAAGCTTTTCGTGTAGAAAATGTGCTCCTGGCTAAGCATACTGCGAAGAAAAGCACCCCGTCCCCATGCAAATTGTTCAGTAGGGAGGTAATTGTATTCCCGCCGCACATTGATGAGGTAAACCTTATAGACTTCCTGGTCTGCCGCCAGGATGCTCAGGTCGAAGTCAATAAAGAGCTTCAGGTCAGGGTCTGCATCATCACGCAGCTTATGCTGGCTGGTAGCCTCAATGAAATGCTGCACTTCTTTAATCATCTCCGGCCGCACCCCCAGTTTCTCCAGGGCTCTCTTGGCCAGCACTGCGCTTTGGTATTCGTTGTCTCCTTTTCCGGGCACGTACACCACATCGTGATAAAAGATGCTGAAGAGCACCACATTCCCCTTGTGAAATTCACTTTCATACTGGAAATACAGGTGCAGGAGGGCCTCAATATGAACCAAATTGTGGTAATGCCGGTGTGGCTCGCTATAATAACCAGCTAAGTCTGAGTATAAAGTATCCACCAGGGATGCATCAGCGGAGTACCTGCTGGCGAGTCTTCTCCAGGTCTCCAGAAGATCAGGCCTGTGCGGGTGCATCCGGGTGATTCAGTTTACTCTTGCGGTAGCCGTAAAGGAAATAAAATACGAGCCCTATACCAAACCAGACAAAGAACCATTTCCAGTTGGAACCCGACATACCGGTCAGCAGGTAAGAGCAGGTGGTCAGTCCCAGCAAGGGGATAAGGGATAGGTTCCTGAAAAAGGAAAGTATGGCCATCACAATACACATTACCCAGAAGATAATCGTGGCAATCTTAACCGCCGGGGTATGGAACAGGTA
>DASWYM010000223.1:0-18268 GCA_036404975.1 Chitinophagaceae bacterium | reverse complement strand
TGGCGGCACAGCAGATATAAAAAACCCTGCCCACTTGTATCCTGTGGGGGCGCCTTATACAATAAAGTTTTCCTCGATTACTGACATTGGCTGTGTATCGGATACGGCGCAAAAGATCATTTCGGTCAGTGAAAAGCCGGTTATCCAGGTAAACCTCAGTAATCCACTTTGTGTTGGGAAGGCAATTACTGTGACCGATGTTTCTACAGTTGCCTCCTCCAGTATTGTAAAATGGAGTTGGGATATGGGGGACGGAACTACATCGGTGAAAGCTGATAATACCCCCTTTGTCCACAGCTATAGTACGACCGGGACTTTCCCGCTCAAGCTGACCCTGGAAACCGCCACCGGGTGTGTTAGTGATGTGTACACCAAAGAAGTAGTGATAAGCCCATTCCCCAAGGTTGGGTTTAGTATGCCGGGCAACTGCCTGGCGGATCCTTTTAGCCAGTTTATGGATACCACCCGCATAGAGGATGGTACAGCGGGGCAGTTTACTTACCTGTGGAAATTTGGAGATCCCTCTGCCACTGCTGCCAATCCGAATACTTCCACCTTGAAGAATCCAACCCATAAATACACAGCTGTTGGCCCTTATCCGGTCAGCCTGAAAGTGGTTTCAGGCAGTGGTTGCGCCGACTCGCTGGAGCAGACATTCGTAATGAATGGCACCCAGCCTCTTTCCCGGTTTAATGTGGAGGGTAATGGAGCATACTGTAGCAATGATTCGGTATCGCTGACCAGCAATTCGTCTGTGGATGTAGGCAGTATAGTGAAGCTGGAGATATATTGGGATGCTTCCAATCCTTCCCTGGTGACTGTAGATAATAAGACGCAGCCAGGTAAAACCTACACGTTTAAATATCCCGAGTTTTTCAGTCCCGCTTCGACAAACTACACCATTAGGGTGGTGGCCTATTCCGGTGAGCTGTGTTTCAACGAGTCTACGGCTATTATCGAATCCAAAGCCACTCCCGAAATCGTTTTCGATAGCCTGGAGGCTGTTTGTGCCAATACTGCTTCCTTCCAGATTGAAGGGGTGACGTCAAGTAATGGCCTGGCGGGCAACGGGGTGTTTTCCGGGAACGGAGTTTCCGGTAACGGCTCCTTTGACCCGGCCGGCGCAGGGGTAGGGGCGCATACCATCCGCTACACGTTTACGGGGAACAACGGTTGCCAGAATCATAAAGAGCAGGCCATCACAGTCAACCCCGTACCGGGTGCTGATGCCGGTCCCGACCGCTATGCCCTGGAAGGAGGTTTTGTGCAATTGCTGGGCAAAGGTACCGGGTCCAGCCTTAGCTACTTATGGACGCCTGATTTCCGCCTGAGTAATGATTCTATTGCGAGTCCAGAGGCTTCACCGGTGGAAGACATGATCTATAAGCTCACTGTTACTACTGCAGAAGGCTGCAGCAATACGGATGAAGTGCTGGTAAAAGTGCTGAAGACGCCAGCCATCCCCAATGCCTTTTCGCCAAACGGAGATGGTGTACACGACCGATGGGAAATTGCTTTCCTGGACAGTTATCCCGGCGCGACGGTGGAAATTTATAACCGGTATGGACAAATAGTTTACAAGACCATCGGCTACGCCAGGCCATGGGATGGCCGATACAATGGCAACCCGGTGCCGGTGGGAACTTATTATTATCTTATTAACCCTAAAAACGGCAGAAAGCAGATCTCCGGATTTGTGGACGTCATCAGGTAGCAGCATGAGGAGACTGGTTGCAATAGGAGCACTTTTAGTGGGAGGTCTTTGGGGGCAAGCCCAGCAATTGCCACATTATACCCAGTATGTACTGAACAATTATATCCTGAATCCGGCACTCAGCGGGATTGAGAACTATACGGATATAAAGATCAGTGCCCGTGACCAGTGGGTAGGATTGGAGGGTGCACCGAAAACGGCCTACCTGACAATCCACGCGCCTATTGGAAAGAAGGATTATAAAACAACAGCCACTTCGTATGCGGTGCCGGGTGAAAACCCACGTGGAAAGGCCTACTGGGAGAATTATACCGCTTCAGATCCGCACCATGGTGTTGGTGTAACCATTGTAAACGACCGCACCGGGAATTTCAGTCGCTTCACAGCCGCCGCCTCTTATGCCTATCACCTGGGGCTGAATACGACTACCAACCTGTCCGCAGGCTTTGCTGCGGGCATCAGCACCTTTGGTCGGGATGGCTCAAAGGCAGACTTTAGCGGGACCGGGGACCCTTCGGATCCTGCACAGGCAGGCACTGCACAAGTGTATAAGCTCCATCCCGACCTTAGTGCAGGACTCTGGCTGTACGCGGCAGACTATTTTATCGGGGTGTCCGCACAGCAGATCATACCCCAACGCTTAACCTATTTGGAAAGTCCTGTCAACAGTGAGGGAAAACTGGTGCCACACCTCTTTGCCACTGCCGGTTACCGGTACCTGCTCAACGAAGATATCAACGTGCTGCCTTCCCTTATGGTCAAGTACGTGCCCAATACACCCACGACGCCACAATTCGATATAAACGTAAAGGTGCAGTATCGTGACTTGGTCTGGCTGGGCGGAAGTTACCGGCTTAAGGATGGATATGCCGCTATGATAGGATTAAACACAGGGAATGTGTTCAATATTGGCTATTCTTATGACTTTACCCAAACACGACTGAACACGGCCAGCCGGGGAACGCACGAACTTATGATCGGATTTATCATCGGCAACAGCTATGGTGATACCTGCCCTCGGAATGTGTGGTAGGCTTACAGGCTAACAACCACTTTCCGGGCTTTGAGCTTCTTTACTTCTTCCAGTTTTACCTTGACTTCAGCTTTGGCCTTTTCTAACTGCTGTATAGAAACATCCGGCAGGGCAGAAGGGCAGGAAGTTGCCAGGACCTTATGTAGCTTATTCATTTCAACCAGGGTCTTATTATAACACTGCTGAATACTGTCCAGTTTGGCTACGGCAGCTGCTTCGGCCAGGTTACTGTTTACAGCTTCCCAGTCGATCTTTTCATATTCGGCCTTTAGGTTTTGTTCTACGTTCTGCCAGTTTACCTTTTCAATTTCTTTCAGGTACGCTTCACGAGCCATTTCCTTTTCTTTAGAGGTCATCACATCGGCAATAGACTCTTCTACTTCTTCCCACTGGTTTTGCAGCAGTTTTTTCGTGCCGGTAATGGCCTGCTTCACCTGCTCTTTTTGTTCCTGGTTGAGCGAGGCATCGACTTCATCGGCTGCCACCTGGATAAACTGGGCAGGCGGTTCGACTATAGCCGGTGGGGCCGGCGGAGGCTCCGGCACTGAATAGAAAGGAGAGGAGAACAGCCCTTCGACATTGGCTTTTTTATCCTGGTGAAAGGCTATCAAAGATGCTTGCTCCCTGGCCACCTGGGGCAGAACCGGCTTGATTTCCAGGCCCTTTTCTTCGCGTTCATTAGCAAAGAACGAATAGGGCTCGGAGAAATAATTCAAGGGTCTGTCGGTATTTGCCTTCTTTTCGGAAATGATAAACGAATTGACCATAAACAGGAACAAGAGGGCAAATACGGCACCGGCAAAGTGGGAGGTATTGAACCGCTGCTTCTTATGTATACCCACAATTCTTTCAATACGGTTGAGCAGGTGCTTTTCATCGGCTGCCCCAATCGCCAATATGGGCGTGGTCCTGGAAAACTTCTCCAGTTCCAGCAGGGCGGTGGCGTAGCTGATCTTATCGTACTCGAATTGGAGCACCAATTCGTCGCAGCAATTCTCCCGCTCGATCTCCACTTTCCGGATGAAGAACTTCACAAAAGGGTTGAAGTACAACACCACATGCACCAGGGTCAGCAAGAGGTTGACCAGGTAATCATGCCGGCGGATATGCGATAATTCATGGAGTAGAATGGCTTCCACCTGCTGGGTAGTCAGGTTGTTCAGGGCTGCAACCGGCAATAAGATAATTGGCTTCAGGTAGCCCACCGTTACCGGTGAGTTTACCAAATGGGAGAGGTAGACATATACAGGCTTTTTCACTCCGAGATGACCACTGATCTTTTGCACAAACAGGCGGTGCGCCAGAGGAGCCTTCTCCAAACCATAGTGCTTGATGCGCTGGATAAAACGCCAGTTGCGGAATACCCGTATGGTCGGAAAGATCAGCAGGAGCAAATAAGTAACTGAGGCAGAGGTCAAAAAAGCTGGCAGCAGTTCAAAGGATTGAATCACCGGTAGCTGCATCACCAGGGACTCATTGTTGCCGGCAATGTAAAAGGCGGCAAAGGTATAGATGAACCAGGCAAAGCCCAGCAGCACACTGTACACGGAAAACAGGTATTTCTGGTTACTGGAAAGCCTGAAGAAATGTTTGGCAAGCAAAAAACAACACCACAACAACGCCATTTGCCAAAAGCTGTTCAGGGTTGCCCAACCCAGCGCTTGAAGGAAAAGGGACTGGCTCCATGTGGCCATATGGTTTACTTTTTCAGGTTATTGAGAAGGGTTTGTATCTGCTCCAACTCCTCAGGGGTGGCTTTTTGCTCACCCAATGCCTGCAACACTAATTGAGTAGACGATCCACCAAAAAGGGTGTCGATCATCTTGGATAATAAATGCTTTTGGGTTTTCTCCTTGTTCACGGCTGCCTGGTACACATGGGTACGCATGGACTCATCTCTTTTTACCAGGCCTTTTTCGTGCATGATCTGCATGAGTTTTAGGGTCGTGGTATAGCCCACATCTTTGGTCTTGGCCAATTCTTCGTGTACTTCGCGCACGGTAGCCAGCCCTCTTTCCCAAATGATCTGTAGGATCTCCAGTTCGCTCTCTGTAGGTTTTACATATTTCGGTGCTGCCATAACGGTGTTTGTTTGCATAACGAATATACGACCATTTTCGTATTAACAAATATATGGAGATATTATTAAATTTCTTTAACAAATTGGAGCAGCGGTAAAAGCCTTCCTTAACCGGTTGATGAAAGTTTGGCTGCTCTTTATGTAACAGCCAGCAACCAGGTGTCAGGGCTCTTCCCTCATTGTCGTTGATACGGGGTGCCGCATCTGGTGCACGGTCTTTGAGCTGCCGTCGTGGCTCCAGCCGGGAGGTTTGAAAAAGTACAGAAGCCCTGTTTTGAGCGAACGGCTAGAAAGGGCCTTTTTCACCAACTCTTCCCAGGTCTTAAAAGCTACCACGACAGGATTGTAGGATTCAATATTCCGCGTCAGCCCGTAGGTAGGGCGGTGTTCTTCGGGCTGGAAGGTGCCAAAGAGGCGATCCCATATAATTAATACACCACCATGGTTTTTATCCAGGTATTTAAGATCGCTTCCATGGTGTACACGGTGGTGGGAAGGGGTATTAAGGATACACTCCAGTGGCTTCGGCAGACGGTGGATGGTTTCGGTATGGATCCAGAACTGGTAAATGAGACTGACCTGCTGCATAAATAATATCCATACCGGGTGAAAACCCACAAGCGGCATCCAGGCCCAGAACAAAAAGGCTCCGGTTGCATTCCCGGTCCAGGTCTGCCGCAGTGCGGCTGCCAGGTTGTAGTGCTGCGAGGAGTGGTGCACCACGTGGGAAGCCCAGAACCAGTTGACCCCGTGCGAGGTGCGGTGAAACCAGTAGTAAGAAAAATCATCGGCAAAAAAGAGCAGTACCCAATACCACCACAGGGTGTAGTCCAGTTCGATAATTCTATAATCATACAGGAAGCTAAACAGTCCGAAAATGAGGGCTTTGGTCACCAGGCCCACCACTACATTTCCAATACCCAATCCCAAACTGGTAAACGTATCCTTTGTTTCATATAAGCGCTTATTCTCCCGGTATGAAAACCAGGCTTCCAGCGACAGCAGCAGGATAAAGCCGGGGATGGCATAGTATAGCAAAGCAGGAGGCATAACTATTGATGCCTACAAATATAATTTTATAACCAAAGAAACCAGCAAGCCATGGAAAAAGCTGTTCCGGTAGCAGAAAATGCAGCCTGGTACCGATTGAGTGCAGAAGAGGTAGTATCCATGCAGGAAAGTTCTCACAACGGCTTGTCTGTGGAGGAAAGCGGGCGGCGCCTGCAGGAGTATGGTCCCAACGAGCTCAAAGAAGGCAAGCGGATAACCCCCTTGGACATCCTGCTGAACCAGTTCAAGGATTTCATGATCCTGGTATTGATAGTGGCAGCTATAATATCCGGCTTCCTCGGTGATATTATCGATACAATCGCCATCATAGCCATCGTGATTATTAATGCCATTATCGGATTTGTGCAGGAATACCGGGCGGAGAAAGCCATGCAGGCGCTCAAGCAAATGAGTGCCGCTTCGGCAAAAGTGTTCCGGGGCGGTTCGGTACGCCAGGTGCCAGCCCACGACATTGTTCCGGGCGACCTGGTACTTATAGAAGCCGGCGATATTATTCCGGCCGATCTCCGCCTGATTGAATGCGGGCAGCTGAAAGTAAACGAAGCTTCGCTAACGGGTGAGTCAGTCCCGGTGGAGAAAACTACCGATGCCATTCCGGTAGAGGACCTTACCCTCGGCGACCGGTTGAATATGAGCTATAAGGGAACATATGTCACCTATGGAAGAGGGCGGGGTATAGTGATCGCTACCGGCATGCAAACCGAGTTGGGTAAGATTGCCCAGATGCTTGGCGGAGAAGCGGGTAAAACGCCTTTGCAGAAGCGTCTTACCAGGTTTGGAAAAAGGCTGGCGGTTATTATCCTATTTATTTGCGCCATTATCTTTCTGATTGGCTGGCTAAGAGGCGAGGGGATTTTGCTCATGTTGCTCACGGCCATCTCGCTGGCGGTAGCCGCCATCCCGGAGGCCCTGCCTTCCGTCATTACGATAGCCCTGGCTATAGGGGCGAAACGGATGGTGAAGCAGAACGCCCTGGTGCGCAAGCTGACAGCGGTTGAAACCCTGGGTTCGGTAACCTATATCTGCACCGATAAAACTGGTACTCTCACCGAGAACAGGATGACGGTGGAACAACTCTACGACGGTGAAACATTGGTGGCTAAAGACCAGTTGCAAATGGGGGCCCTGGGGGAACCGATAAAGGATCTTCTTTATGCGATGTCGCTTAATAATGACGTAATTGCCGATCACGAAGAAAACTTAAAAGGCGACCCCACGGAAATAGCCATCTTCGAAATGGCGGCACAGGCAGGATACCTGAAAGCAGAAGTTGAAAAGGAAGCCCCCAGGGTGGCTGACATACCCTTTGACTCGGACCGGAAGTGCATGTCAACGGTACACAAACGGGGCAATGGTTATTTGGTGATCACCAAAGGCGCTATCGATATATTGCTCGACCGCTCGGCAAACCTGAGTGAGGCGCAAAGAGTACGGATCAATGAAACCACCGAACTGATGGCGGCTGAAGGCCTGCGGACCTTAGGCTTTGCCATGAAAACCCTTGATGCATTGCCGGAACAGATCAAGCCTGAAACTATTGAGATTGATTTAGATGTCCTGGGAATGGTAGGCATGATGGACCCGCCGCGCGAAGAAGCAAAGCAGGCAGTTAGCGAGTGTAAGACAGCAGGCATTCACCCGGTTATGATCACGGGCGACCATCCCCTGACGGCTAAAAGTATTGCCAGGCAACTGGGGATATTGGAAAACGACAACGAACGGGTGATTACCGGTGCTGAGTTGAACAATTATGATTACGAGGAGTTTAAAAGGATCGTTTTAGATACCAGGGTCTATGCGAGGGTGTCGCCCGAACAAAAGCTCAATATTGTAACGGCCCTGCAGGACAACCATCAATTTGTGGCTATGACCGGTGACGGGGTGAACGACGCGCCTTCCCTGAAGAAATCGGATATTGGGGTAGCCATGGGAATCACGGGTACCGATGTGACTAAAGAAGCTTCCGACCTGATCCTGCTCGACGACAACTTTGCCACCATTGTAAAAGCCATCAGGAGTGGGCGGCGGATCTACGATAACATCCGGAAGTTTATCAAGTACGCCATGACGGGTAATGCAGGTGAGATATGGTCTATCTTTTTGGCGCCTTTCCTGGGACTGCCTATTCCCCTGCTGCCCCTTCATATATTATGGATCAACCTGGTTACCGATGGCCTTCCGGGCCTGGCCCTTGCCGTGGAGCCAGCCGAAAGGGGTATAATGAGGCGTGCCCCGCGGCCGCCTAATGAAAGCATCTTTGCCCAGGGACTGGGCGTCCACATTTTATGGGTAGGGCTGCTGATAGGCCTGGTGACGATCGGAACGCAGTATTTGTTCATTGACAATCCTAAATGGCAGACCATGGTGTTCACGGTCCTGTGCTTTAGCCAGATGGGCCACGTGTTTGCCATACGCTCGGAAACACGGTCGTTCTTCCAGCAGGGGCCCTTCTCCAACAAACCCCTGTTGGGGGCGGTGTTGCTCACCTTTGTTGGCCAGATGGCCATCATCTATTTGCCGGTTTTCCAGCCTGTCTTCAAAACACAACCCCTGAACTGGACGGAACTGGGCATTACGCTGGCACTTTCTATGATTGTCTTCCTGGCAGTGGAACTGGAAAAAGTTATTAAGCGGGCACTATTGAAATCCCATACGACTAAATAAATATTATGGCAAAGATTCTAACGGTCACTTTTAACCCGGTCATTGATAAAAGCACGACCATCCCGGCCCTTATCCCTGAAAAGAAACTCCGGTGTTCGGCACCCAAATTTGAGCCGGGCGGCGGTGGCATCAATGTGGCCCGGGCCATCAAAAAGCTGGGTGGTGAAGCTACAGCCCTTTACCTGGCGGGCGGTTACACCGGCGTTTTCCTGAATGAGCTGCTCAAAAGGGAGGGGGTAACTACCCAGCCCCTGGAAATCAACCGTCACACGCGGGAGAACCTTATTGTTTTGGACACCTCCACCAACCAACAATACCGCTTCGGGATGCCGGGGCCTGAAATCACGGAAGCCGAATGGCAGGCCTGCCTCCAGGTAATAGAAGACGAAGAAGGCCTTGAATACATCGTGGCCAGCGGCAGCCTCCCTTCGGGTGTGCCTACAGACATTTATGCCCGCATTGCCGCCATTGCCAGGCGAAGGAAGGCCAAACTGGTCGTAGACACCTCGGGAGAAGCGTTGCAACAAGCGGCCCGCGAAGGGGTTTACCTGTTAAAGCCCAACCTCGCCGAGCTGAGTTCGCTGGTCGGCAAGGAAGAGATCCATGCCGAACTGGTGGACGACGTGGCCCGGGAAATAATCGATAAGGGGGAATGCGAGATTGTCGTTACTTCACTGGGCCCCCTCGGAGCTATGCTCGTTACCCACGAAGACGTGGTCACCATTACCCCGCCCGTGGTCCGGAAGCGCAGCACAGTAGGGGCGGGCGATAGCATGGTGGCCGGTATGGTGTTGTGCCTGTCAAACGGATGGACCATCGCAGAGGCGGCTAAATACGGGGTGGCCGCCGGAACAGCCGCCACCATGAACCCCGGCACCGAGCTCTGTCGTCGTCATGATGTGGAAAAGCTTTATAAACTCATCCACAGTAAAAGAGGATAGCTGAATTCTGGCATCCCTAATCAGGAACGGATTAAATAAAAAGTCCCGCCTCAGGAGGCGGGAACTTTTTTATTCTCACAGTAAAGCAAAGCTTATTTATAGTCTGTTTTATTCTTCGTCATTGAACCGGACACCATAATAGACTGTTCAGTTCTCCATTTCGCTGCATCATCCTCCACATTATTTTTTGTACCGAACTGATCAGCCAGGGTAGGAGCAATCACCAGCGATACGATCGACATCAGCTTGATCAGGATGTTCATCGAAGGACCGGACGTATCCTTGAAAGGGTCACCTACGGTATCCCCGGTTACGGAAGCTTTATGGGGTTCGGAGCCCTTATAGAACTTCTCGCCGTTGATATCAACGCCCTTCTCAAAGCTTTTCTTGGCATTATCCCAGGCGCCACCAGCGTTGTTCTGGAACATACCCAGCAGTACACCACTCACAGTAGCACCAGCCAGGAAACCTCCCAGTGCTTCAGGGCCCAGAAGAAAACCGATGATGATAGGGGAAACGATAGCAATGGCACCTGGCAGCATCATCTTTTTGATGGAGGCATCGGTGGAAATAGCTACGCACTTATCGTATTGGGGCTTGCCGGTACCTTCCATAATACCGGGAATGGTGCGGAACTGGCGACGCACTTCCTCCACCATCGACATGGCAGCCTCGCCTACGGCGCGGATAGCCAGCGAAGAGAAAATATAGGGAATCATACCACCCACAAACAGTGAGGCCAGTACATCAGCCTTATAAATATCAATTCCATCTATGCCAGCTACCCCTACGAAGGCGGCAAAAAGGGCCAGGGCGGTAAGGGCGGCAGAGGCAATGGCAAAGCCTTTACCCGTAGCGGCGGTAGTATTACCTACGGCGTCCAGGGTATCGGTTTTTTCACGCACTTCCTTGGGCAATTCGCTCATCTCAGCAATACCACCGGCATTATCGGCAATAGGACCGAAGGCATCGATGGCCAGCTGCATGGCGGTAGTGGCCATCATGCCGGCAGCGGCTATGGCTACCCCGTACAGTCCGGCAAAAGAGTAAGAGCCATAAATACCGGCAGCCAGCACCAGGATCGGCAAAAAGGTTGATTCCATACCTACAGCCAGGCCGCCAATCACGTTTGTGGCATGACCGGTTGCCGACTGGCGGGTAATGCTGTTTACAGGGCGCTTGCCCATAGCGGTATAATATTCCGTAATGATGCTCATCAGGGTGCCTACCACCAGGCCCACCATGATAGCACCGAATACATCCATCTTTGTAAAGTCGTAACCGCGCAGGGTCATGGTTTCGGGCAGCAGCCAGTTCACCAGGAAAAACGAAGCGATTGCGGTCAGGATAATAGAACCCCAGTTACCCATGTTCAGGGCGCGCTGCACCACGATGGTAGAAATGCCCGACGCATCGGAAATGCGCACAAACCAGGTACCCACTATCGAGAAAAGAATTCCAACACCGGCAATGATCATAGGTAGCAGGATGGGGGCAAAGCCACCAAAAGCGTCATCGGAAAGCGTTTCCTGCCCCAGTACAATCGTCGCCAGTACGGTGGCCACATAAGAACCGAACAGGTCGGCGCCCATGCCTGCTACGTCGCCTACGTTGTCGCCCACGTTGTCAGCAATTGTGGCCGGGTTGCGCGGATCGTCTTCAGGAATACCTGCTTCTACCTTACCCACGAGATCAGCACCTACGTCAGCAGCCTTGGTATAGATACCACCGCCTACGCGTGCAAACAAGGCAATACTTTCGGCTCCCAGTGAAAAGCCTGTCAGGACTTCTATCGCCAGCAGCATTTCGTCGGAGGTGGCCGCGGCATCGGCAGCAAAGATCTGGCGCAGCGCAATGAAAAGGCTGCCCAAACCCAGTACGGCCAGTCCTGCAACACCCATACCCATGACCGCTCCACCGGTAAAGGAAACATTCAGGGCTTTGGCCAGTGATGTTCTGGCTGCATGAGCGGTACGCACGTTGGCCAGGGTGGCGGCACGCATACCTATATAACCGGCAAGGGCGCTAAAAAACGCACCAATGATAAATGCTATGGCTATAAACCAATGGGAGTGTGGGTTGCGGCTGGCCATAAAACCCAGTAGCAAAGCCACCACCACAACAAAATAGGTAAGGATTTTCCATTCAGCTCTCAGAAACGCCATTGCCCCTTCGGCAATATAGTTACTGATCTCTTTCATGCGTTCGGTACCGGCTGCCTGTTTTCGCACCCACATGAATTTCCAAAGGGTATACAGTAAGCCAATCAAACCCATGACGGGAACTAGATACACGTAAAAGCTCATAGTAAAATTTAGTTAAAAAATCGTCTAACGGTCGGCAAAGATAGGGGTTGACGATCACTTTGCACTATAAGCTCATGCGTTTAAAGGAATACCTTTTTCTTTAATACATTCCCTGTTTTTACCTTCAAAAGCAAGCAGGCCTGCAGGTTAGAGTTTTCAGAAGGGAATGTTCGATAATATATTATATAATTATTGTATGTCGGCTGTCTGGGGCGGGATTGCCGCTGCTTTTCCAAACTTCAGCATATCAAGGAATTCATGGAAACATTTTAGCCCGGAAACGTTTGTGCGGTTGGTTCCACCTCCATCACAAGGAGCGGGAATTTTACGCTTAACAGGTTAGACCGGGATCACCCGGGTGCTTTTTTGGGCAGAGCAAACCAGCGCCTGCATAGGAAGCATCATATTCATAAATTCAGCTGTTATGGCTTCGGTGATCCTTTGTTTTATTTCGGCCTTGGGCGCTCCCCGTTCATTAAGATAGCCGGTAAGCGGGCTGCCATCGACAAAGCCGGCGGCTACCTGGCCGGGCGAAGTCAGTGCGCCCATTTTTGCAACCGTTTCAATCCGGATATGGGTAAACCCTGCTTCTTCCAGCAAGCCGCGAATCATGGCAGGATCGAAAAAGGAGTAAGGACCTTTTTCCAGGAAATCGGGGGGATCGGGTGCCAGCACCTCGCTGAGCACCAATTGGCTGATCCGGGATGCTGCATTATATTGAAAATGGTCCCAGGTGTTGAACAGGAAAGTACCCCCCGGTTGCAGCACCCGCAGAGCCTCGCCAAAAGCATGCGTCTTGTCTTTGAAGAACATTACGCCAAACTGGCAAACCACCAGGTCAAAGAAGCCTGTGTCGTACGGAAGTTCGTGGGCATCGACTATGCCCCACCGGATGCGTCCATCGTCCGTTTTTTCCTTCGCCAACTGCAGCATGTCCGGGTTCAGGTCGGTCGCATAGAGTTGTCCTTCCTCCCGGGTCAGTTCGGCAAGGAAGCGGGTGAGCCGCCCGGTTCCGCAGGCCAGTTCCAGTACCCGTTGGTATCTTTTTCCTTTTAGCCGTCCATAAATGTCCTCCGCATAGGGTTCAAAGAACAGGGGCCCAAGGTATTGGTCGTAATTATAGGGAATGGAGCCGGCAAACTCGGTAAGCGACGACATAAGAGGTATTTTGATGCAAGCTATTAAATGTTGAACAGCCTTGATCGCCTGAGGTGAGCAACAATTCCGGCTGGCCAAAAAGATGCTTTCTGCCGGGCAAAGCGCACTTTATGCCTTATCGGTGCCTTATGTGTTTCTTATCTATGCCGTATCTGAACCGTTCCTTATAGAGGCGCTTCAGGTACGGTTCAGCAGCGGAGTGGGAGCGGTTCAGGTACGGTTCAGGTGAGAAGTAGGATAGGCTTTTGGTAGCTGAAAAACGGGTGGAAAAACGGGTGTGGAGGGCCTTATTCCTGGCAGTAGGGTATTTTTTTCGTGCTCTTAACCGCCCTGCAAGCCAGGTGAAGCTTTACCATTATGTATATACGCTCCTAAAGATTTTTCCTTCTAAATAGTCTTACTAATTGAGCGTACCCGGGTTTAGAAGAAATTAACCGCTCTTTCGGGTATAAACGAATCAAGGGAGACGAAGGTGTGGCAGACTTATTGGTATAATTATATAGTGGACTTGGTGGTAATGTGTGCAAATAAACAGGACGTTCAGGTAGGGTAAGGGTGAATTGTTGTTACTTTAGGGCCTGAAACGACCTGTTTCCCGGGTCATTTTCCATTCATCAAAATCGTTTGTTAATAGTCATATCTAATTACCTAAGCGCCTTTTTTTACCTTAAATTTGGTATATATGCCTCAGGCAATAAAATACTTATTTAATATGAAGAGACTTCCGTTGCTGCTGATGATGTTAGCGGGTGGAATATTTGTAGCCTTTCAAACCCTGGGAACCGAGAAAACACCGCCACCGTCCAAATACGAACGCATCCTGCAAAGTGTCGGGGAGATTCTGGTGCAGGGACACTTTAGTCCTAAGGATATTAATGACGATTTCTCTAAGCGCGTCTTTAATAAATACTTTGAAGAGCTGGACCCGGAGAAGAACATCTTCCTTCAGGAGGATATTGAATCACTGCGGAAGTTTGAAAAAAGGATCGATGACGAAGTAAAGGGCGCCCCGGTGGCCTTTTTCCTGGAAGTCGCAAAAATCTTTGATAAACGCGTAGAGGAAGCTTCGAAGATCTATAAAGATATCCTGTCGGAGCCGTTTGACTTCACCAAAGACGAGTCCTATATAACCGATAACAAAAAGATTTCCTTTGCCAAAAGCGACAGCCAACGCAAGGATTACTGGCGCAAGCGCCTGAAGTACCTGGCGCTGGACCGCTATGCAGAGCTGCTGGACATTCGCGAGAAGAATAAAGGAAAGGACAGTTTTGTAGTAAAAACCGATGCCGAGCTCGAAAAGGAAGCCCGCGGCAAGGTGTCCAAGATCATGGAACGGATGTTTGACCGCTATAAGGCCAAGTTTAACAATGATGAGAAATTTGCCGTGTTTGTCAACACCGTGACCCAGAGCATGGACCCTTATACCGAGTTTTTCCCGCCGGTAGAAAAAAGATACTTTGATGAGCAGCTGAGCGGCCGGTTCTCCGGCATTGGTGCTTCGCTGCAGTACGACGAGGGGAATATTAAGATTGCTTCGCTGCTGACCGGTAGCCCGGCGTGGAAGTCGCAGCAGATCGAAGTGGGTGATATTATTATGAAGGTAGCCCAGGCCCGCGACAGCGCCGTGGAGTTGACCGGCTACGTAGTGGAAGATGCTGTTAAGCTCATCCGTGGCAAAAAGGGCACCGAAGTGACCCTCACCCTTAAAAAGAAAGACGGCACCCTGAAAAATGTGTCCCTTGTACGGGATGAGATCATACAGGACGAGACTTTTGCCCGTAGTGCCGTGATCCAGGAAGGTACGGCCAAGGTGGGATACATCTTCCTGCCGGAGTTCTATGCCGACTTTGAAAACCCTAATGGCAATCGCAGCGCCGTGGACGTGGCTAAGGAGATCGTGAAGCTGAAGGAAGCCAAGGTGGACGGTATCGTTATCGACCTGCGCAATAATGGTGGCGGTTCGCTTTATGATGTGGTACAGATGGCTGGCCTGTTTATCGAAGACGGTCCTATTGTACAGGTTAAAGACCGCGAGGGCAAGCCTATCGTAATGCGTGATAAGGATAATGGCGTTCTGTATGACGGTCCGTTAACCGTTATGGTGAACGAGTTCAGTGCTTCGGCTTCGGAGATCTTTGCCGCCGCTATACAGGATTATGGCCGTGGTATTGTTATCGGAAGCACCAGCACTTATGGAAAAGGTACCGTACAGCGCAGCATCGGCCTGGACCCGGAATCCAACTTCCTGTCTTCTAATTCGGAGTTGGGAAGCCTGAAGCTGACCCTGCAGAAGTTCTATAGAATCAACGGCGGGTCCACACAGCTGAAAGGAGTAACTCCTGATATCGTACTGCCCGACCAGTATGAGTACCTGCGCTTCCGTGAGCGGGACAACGAAAATGCGCTTCCCTGGGATGAGATCAGCAAAGCTCCTTACAAGAGTTGGAATGGTGGTTATGACCTGCAGACCATAAAGAACCTGAGCAGTTCAAGAGTGGCTACCAATCCTATATTTAATAAGATCAAAGAAAGGACCGAGTGGCTGGGTAAGCAGAATGATAAAGAATATTCACTGAATATCAATAAGTTTAAGGCTGAGCAGAAGCAGGTTCGCGAGACCGTGAAGGAGCTGGACAGCCTGTTGAAGCTGCATGAGGAGCTAAATATTGCTTACCTGCAGGAAGATATCCAAAAGAGAGCTTCCGATAAGGATAAGCAGGAGCGCTACAACCAGTGGCTGAAGAACCTGAGCAAGGATATCTACCTTGACCAGGCGGTTAAGGTGATTGGCGACATTCAGAGCCAGCGGAACCTGGCCAACAGGCAGAACAAGAAAGAAGCGGTGAAGTCGTTTTAGCGATGAGTTATGAGTGGTGAGTGATGAGTAGGAGAATTCATCTCAGGAGCCCGAAAAGCGAAACATCCATTAATGCATCATAGAGAAAAGCCCGGCAAGTACCGGGCTTTTCTTATTAGAGGTAGCGATCTTTAAGAATATCCATGTGGTGGAGTGTGTGGCCCACCAGTATAAAAGCGATGCCCAACACATATACGGGCTTTCCATTGGCGATGCCGGTGCTTTCCAGTTGCTCGTCGTCAAAGGAAGCGAACAGGGTGGCGGAGGCCCGTTGCACGGCCTGCAGCTCTGCCACCAGGTCAATTTTGGTCCTGTTGCCTGCTTTGGAGTGGGCTACATAAGTGTTCTCGTCAAATCCGGGCAGGGAGGTGGTGTCCTTTCGGGCAATGCACAGGGCGCGGTAAGTAAAAATGCGCTCAGCATCGATCACGTGCTGAACCAGCTCTTTGATGGTCCATTTGCCCGGGGCGTAGGCATGATCCCATTTTTCGGCCGGGACGTCAGCAAGGAAGTCAAGGAATTGGCGCTGGTGATCGATAAAGAGGGCACCCAGTTCTTCGTTTTGTACTTTACTGATGTAGTTATGGTAATAAGCGGGAACGCGGGACAGGTCGGGTCTTGGCATATGGAATCTTTTGGCGAAAATAAAAAACCCCGGCTTAGCCGGGGTTCGTAATTATTAAAAGCCTGTTTAGAAGGACTTTACTGCTTTTTTCTTGGACGCTTTCTTTGAAGGAGCCGTTTTCTCTGTTTTGGCTGCACCTCCGCCGGTGATCTGGGCTGCCAGGCGGGCTGCTTCGTAAGCATTGACTACGCCACCGGTTTTGCTGATATCGGAGAGCATTACGGATTCGCCGGTAGCCGGGTTGTTCACTTTACCCGTCAGCTTGGTAGCGCTGTTCTCGATCACCTGCTTTACCTGCTCGGGGGTCAGGGTAGGATAGTATTGCAGCAGGAAGGCTGCCACCCCTGCTACTACCGGGGACGCCATAGAAGTTCCCTGGGCATCGCCATAGGTGTTACCACCAGGAATAGTAGAATAGATCTTCATGCCCGGGGCAAATACATCCACTTCCGACTTGCCATAGTTGGAGAAAGGAGCTACCACACCACCGATCTTGGGGTCGCCACTGGCACCTACGGTCAGCCAGTTGGAGGCTTTCTTGGCGTCGGCCTGGAAAACGGGGCTGGGGTAGTTATGCGTAGAATCGATATTCGAAGCATCGTTACCGGCCGCGTGAACCAGTAAAACGCCTTTAGAAGCTGCATACTGAACGGCCTCATCCACCCACTTCTTTTCAGGAGAGAAGCCTTTACCAAAGCTCATATTGATCACCTTGGCACCGTTGTCTACTGCGTACCGGATGGCCAGGGCTACATCTT
This sequence comes from Chitinophagaceae bacterium, assembly GCA_036404975.1. Taxonomy (GTDB): domain Bacteria; phylum Bacteroidota; class Bacteroidia; order Chitinophagales; family Chitinophagaceae; genus Flavisolibacter. The sequence continues at coordinate 1,061 of DASWYM010000223.1, read as the reverse complement.
TATCGTGCTCATCACCATCGGGTACGGCACGGATAGACATGATGCGAACGTTGTCGGCAACACCGTCCACTCCTTTACCATTGCCCCGGGCGGCGCCGATGATACCGGCTACGTGTGTACCGTGGAAGGGGGTATTGGCCATGACATCGCTGTTTCCGTAGAAGCGATCGTTGAAGTCTTCGTAATTATCCTTTACAATCTCGGCGCGGTAAGCTTTTGGAGCCTTGTCTGCGGCTTCTACTTTCTTCTTTTCACCAGCCAGGTACTCGCCAAACTCTTCCAGGAAGGTCTTGTTTGTCATGTCCATGGAGTTATTGGCCTGGAAGAAGTACAGGAAAGAAGGCTTGGCCTTTTTGGCATCTTCTGTGGTGGGCGTAAACGCATCGAGTTCAGTGCCGGTAAAGGATTCTTTACCCATGGCCTTGCGCAGAATGCTGTCGGCTTTTACGGCCGCTTCATAGGCTTTAGACAGCAGCAGAACCTGTACGCCGCTTTCCTTGCCACCGCCAAGGATTTGTTTTTCGGAGCGCTGCCACATTTCATAGGCTGCCTGGTCCTCCTTACTTAGCGTAGAGGGATCAGTTACCCCGGCAAATTTTGCTTTATACTTGTGGTATACACGGGCAGCTTCGTAAGAATCTTCTTTTACGTTACGGCCATCTTTGCCGCCCAGGAAGTTCCAGCCGTGAATATCGTCAACGTAGCCGTTCTTGTCGTCGTCGATGCCGTTGCCGGCGACCTCTTTGGGATTTCGCCACAGTACCGGCTTCAGGTCTTCGTGCAGGGTATCGATACCGGAGTCAATCACGGCGACAACCACGGTCTGGCTTTTTTTGCCTTTAACAAAGTCGTACGCTTTGTCCAGGCTGATCCCATAGAGGCCGTCTTTTGACTGGTCTTTTAAATGCCAGCCCCTGGGAATGCCACCATGAGAAGTTTGAGCATAGGATGCGAGTCCAATACCAATGGCCGAGAAAGCCAAGAGGGATTGTTTGAAGTAATTTGACATGTTCCTGGTTTTTGTCATAAAATTGAGTGAACAGTAAAAATAATTGAAACCA
>DASWYM010000222.1:0-5601 GCA_036404975.1 Chitinophagaceae bacterium | reverse complement strand
TATTTACGGAGTGTTTTCCTGGTTGTCTTTATTCTTCTTTCCAAATATGTTGCGGAAGAGGCCTTTCTTCTCCTTTTTATCCTCAGGGGGCGTGACCGGTTCTCCAATTTTGGCAGCTTTCTTAGTTGAAGTGTCCTTTTTATTCTTATCAGTTCTTTCATTCTCATTTTCAGGAGCTTGTGATTCGGGCCCGATGTACTCATGCGAGGTATCGAAAGAGCCATAATCATCAGCATTTCCTACACCCACATTTTCACCCTCAGCGCCCAGGGCCCCATCATCTTCAATGATACTGGGGATATCGGCATTGATTAATTCATTATTCAGGTCGGCAGGCTTGGTAAACGTCGCCTTCTGGTCAATACCTAATGTTTTATCAGCATATACTTTCTTGAAGAACGCTTCCCAGATAGGACGGGCAGCCTGGCCGCCGTAGCCCAGCCCGCTTTCGATTCGGATGAAGCGATCATCGCAGCCAATCCAGGTGCCGGCCAGTAATTGGGGGATATAGCCCATAAACCAGGCATCGGCATTATCGTTGGTCGTGCCGGTCTTGCCACCCATTTCGGTAGCTCCCAGGCGGTTCATCAGGCCGGCGGCGGTACCTTGTGTTACAGGGCCCTGCATCAGGCGGGTCATATTATAGGCAGTTACTTCGCTGATAGCTTCCTTCCGGTTCATGGTATAATCAAAACGCTTGATCACATTGCCATTTCGGTCCTCAATGCGGCTGATGTAATAGGGCTTGGTAGAGAATCCACCACCAGGGAAAATGCTGTAGCCCCACATCATTTCATATAATGAAAGATCAACTGCTCCCAGGGCGATAGCCGGATGGGGGTCCACTTTAGTCGGTATATTGATTCGTTCCAGGAAGTTCGCAAACTGGGCCGGCCCTACCTGCTTCATGATATAGGCAGTGGCGCAGTTACGCGACCATGCCAGGGCCGAAGCCATGGTTACGGTGCGGCCTGTACATGTTTTGGTGGTAGCGGGTACCAGGCGGTTATTGCCAAAGTCCTGTTGCTGGTCCACAACCGGTGTTTCAGCCGTAAAGCCACGTTCTTCCATAGCCTGGGCATACAATAATGGCTTAATGGTAGAGCCCACCTGGCGTTTGGTCTTCAGGTTAGCGTGATCAAACTTATAGGTCTTGAAGTTGATACCTCCAACCCAGGCTTTTACTTCACCCGTTATCGGATCCATCACCATAAAGGAGGTCTGCAGCATCTGGCGATGATACTTGATAGAGTCCATCGGTGTCATCACCGTATCCATCTCCCTTTTGGCATTCCAGGCAAAGACCTTCATCCTGGTCTTTGTGCGGAAAGATTTGCGGATCTCCGATTCTTCCCAGCCTTCTTCTTTCAGCCGGTTCCACCGGTCGCTGTTTTTCATAGCCACTTCCAGTACGCCATTCCGGCCTTCCCACACGCTGCCGGTCTTTATGTTTCGCTGGCGGTTCAGGGCCTTTTGCAGGATGGGCATCTGCTGGGCCACTGCTTCTTCAGCATACATCTGCATGCGGGGATTGATGGTGGTATAGATCTTCAGCCCGTCATCGTAGATGTCGTAAGGTTCCCCATCCGGGCGCTTCAGATCTTTCAACAGTGTCTTTAGTTCATCCCTTAATACTTCCCTGAAATAAGGTGCGTACCCGGTGTTCTCGTCGTGCTTTTTGTAATTCAGCTGGATAGGGGCGACCTTCAGGCGGGAAGCTACGGCCGTATTCAGGAAGCCATTTTTCTCCATCTGGCCCAGCACTACGTTGCGGCGGTCCAGGGCAGCTTTGGGATTAACCCTTGGGTTGTAGAGGTAGTTTCCTTTTAGCATGCCCACCAGTACGGCTGCTTCCTCAATATTCAGGCGATCCGGTTCCTTCTGAAAGAACGTGCGGGCGGCATTGCGGATACCGTAAATATTATCACCATAGGGAACGGCATTGAGGTAAAGTGCCAGGATCTCTTCCTTGGTGAAATTCCTTTCCAAGCGGATGGCCACGATGTATTCCTTGATCTTTTCAATGAATCGCGATATAAAGCTTTTACTTCCCTGGTCCAGGAGGGTTTTGGCCAGCTGTTGGGTAATGGTAGATCCACCTCCTTCCTTACCAAAAAGAACAACAGCCCTAAGGGTTGCTTTTACATCCACTCCCGAGTGATCGTAGAAACGTTCATCTTCCGTGGCCACCAGGGCATTGATCACGTGGCGGGAGATATCACGGTAGTCCACGTTGCTCCGGTTGCCCCGCTCCAGGTAATATTTACCCATCAGGGTGCCGTCATCGGCATACACTTCAGAGGATTGGAGCAGGCTGGGGTTTTCCAGTTTCTTCAGCGAAGGGATCTTGCCAAAAACTCCAAGCATGGCCAGCAATATAAGAAACAGGAAGGCGCCAAAACCACTCCCGAAAATGATCCAGAAGAGGCGGACATCTTTCTTCATTGTTGAACTTTTAATTGTACTTTCTTGTCGTTCCATAGTCAGATAAGTAGATCGTTGTGCTCCGGGGCCCCCATAAGGGCGCAACAGACACCGTGTCTATTAATCCTCAAAACTAAATAATAGGGCAAAAAGACAGGTTAAAATTTAACCGGCAAGTTTTGGTCCAGAAACTTCTGGTAGGCAGCAAAGTCTTTGGTCTCGGTCACGATCTTCAGGTTGTCTTCCGAGATAATGCTAAAGCTGTATTTATCGGCTTTCAGCCAGGGAACGATCTGTGAGGCTGCTACAGCTTTGGCCGTCTGCACGTAGTCAATAGCGCTCTGTGCATTGGTGAAGTTGCTAATTACCAACAGCTTGGTATCATCGTTCAGCGTCACCAGGTTGCCCTGCAGGGGTTGGTTATAATATTTCTCCCGGTTGTAGCGGTTAAATGCATTACGGGTTTCATTCCCAAATACCACGTCAACTTTCGACAGTACTACTACAGCGGAATGGGGCAAATCTGCCCTGAATGCAAAGGTGGAGTTGTTTGCCTGCACAATCACCGGCTTGGTGATGGTGGAATCAACAGCCGGTTTCTTTACCACCGGCCTGTTGTACAGTGTGTCTTTGGGTGCAGAAACCAAAGCTTCTTTGCGCTCAGCTTTTGGCACAGTAGGCATAGGTTCCACATAGAACGTATCTTCCTGCGGGCGCTCTACCTGCAGGCTGGCTAGCTCCGATTCTATTTGGTGCCGGCGGCTTAACACCTGTACCATATTTTCCGCTTTGGCGGCTATGGGAGTACCTCCATTTTGCCGGATAAGGGTATTCAATACCGTTTTAGCAGCACTGTCCTCCCGGTTACGGATATGATAAACAGCTTCTATGTATAAGAGTTGTGGAGACCAAAAGTTAGTCTGGTACAGGCTGTCCGCTTGCTTCTTAGCCAAGATCGCTTCTTCAAACCGGCCTTCCAGGAACTGGTCATAGATAGCCTCATAAGTTTTGGTGACAGCCTCCGAGGGCTTCTCCGAAGCAGGATCCTTGCCACTGGTCACTATGCTGGTAAGACGGCTGGACGGGGATGTGTCCTGCATTAGCTTCCTGGTTTCTGAGGCCTTTACCTGGTTACCTGTTTTGGTATAGCTGTAATAGAGGTTAAACAGTACCCGCTCCAGGCTGTCGGGCTTGGGAAAACGGGTGCGAAGTTCCTCGAGTGTCTCAATAGCCGAAGGGTAGTCCTCCAGTGAATTCACAAAGAGATTCCCCAAGGTAAAGAGTGCCTTTTGAATACTGTCGTTGGAAACCTGTAATTGCTCGGCGGTAAGAGGTAGTTTCTTAACCAGGGATTCAAAGCTAAGTTCAGAGCCGGCATCCAGGCCTGTAATGGGGCCCGTAGCCGTACCACCCCTGGTATCGTCTGTTTTTTGCCTGTTGATTTGGGCGGTTACGTTGCTGAACCTTCTCCAGTTGTCCGTATTCGGACGGTTACCCCAGGCCTGCTTAAACGCGACCGCACCACTGGTTTTCAGGTTATCATTATAGAAATACCATTCTCCTTTGCTTTGCTTGTCGCTAAACAGGTCGGAAGCAGCCGCTGCAGGACCTGCCGTTGTTTTGGACCCACCGCTAATCTCTTCATCCTTTAAGCCTTGCTGACGACGCAACTGGCGAACCATCTTCTTTACCAGGGCGTCTCTTTCCGCCTCCGGCATATTGGCAATACGCTGCAGGCTGTCCTGGCGTTCCACAATGGCGAGGTTTTGTACAATGGGCGACAGTACCCTTTTGCGGTCGTCAATGCGCCGGGCATTTTCCGTAGGCATGTTTTGGATCCGCACACTGTCGTAAAAAGAAGCAGCCTGCTTAAAGTCCTTACGAATAAACGAGAGGTCGGCCAATTCGATAAAGGCCCGGTTACCGGCCTGTATATTATCTGTTTTATACTTCGAGGCTTTCAGGAAAAGGGCATGTGCTGCATCGAAGTTTCCTCGCTCCAGCTCCATTTGGGCCGCCATCGAGTAGATCACATCCCGGTATTCCGTATAGCGGTCGCGACGTGCCATCTTCAGCAGCTCGGCTATATTGTTGTCTATATAAGCATCCCCGCCTTCTTTATTGATCCGGATAAGGTTCAGGCGGGCATTGATATCCAGCACAGGGTCGGTAGTATGGCCAATGGCACTGGAGTAATATTTCTGGGCTTCTTCGGTAAGGCCTTTCTTTTCGAACATCTGGGCAGCCAGGTATTCCCAGCGGGACCTTTCCTGCTTGTTCTGGGCTTCATCCAGGGCATTCACCAGGTGAAAAGCGGAGCTGTCCCATATTGCCTGTTCATAATACCAAAGGGCCTGCACTTCTTCCAGCGATCCTTTCAGTCGTTCAGGGAAAAGCGGGTCCACCTTTAGGGTGGCAATAAGGCTGCCGGCTTCCGGCAGTGCACCCTGGCGGAGCATAGTCCTGATCTGCCACAGGAGCGCGTCGTTGCGGCTGGGTGGCTCGGAAAGGGCCCGCCTGGGCAGGCTGTTGTTCTCTTTGGTAGAAATGCTCAGGGCATTATTACCGTCCATGCGGCTGCCAATGTATTTGTAGTAACCATCCTTTTCCTTCTCGGCAAAGGCATAGTTAATAAACTGGAACATCTGGTAGGCCGAGTCAAAGTCCTGCTGCAGGTAATACGCTGCCCCCCAAAGCAGGTACAGGTTGTCCACCCAATCGTTCCTCAGGTCGTGTAAAATGATACCTGTCCGTGATTTATAGATCACCGAATCCAGCTCCAGGCTGTCCCCGGCAGTGGCGTCCAGGGTGTAATTATAAAAGGGGAGGAGTTCGGCGTAATCATCCTTATGGGTAAGCTTGGCACGCTCAACTATTTCGTTCAGTTTGGTGTTGGCGTTATAGAAATAGTTGTAATGAGTAGTAGTGTTCTGAAAGAACCGGCGGGTGGCTTTCAGCTTCTTATCCTGCGACTTTTCGGCCTTCAGCTGGCGGTTGTCATATGGTTCCGGTTTTTTAATATCCACCTGGTACCCCAGTTGAGCAAACAGGGGCTGGACAGTCAGCAAGGCAATCACAAAACTGACAACAACATACTTATGGCGGCTAACTCGCATATACAAAGTCGCAAACTACTTTAGTATAAACTGATTTTCAAATATTTTAGTATAAAATATA
>DASWYM010000221.1:0-9046 GCA_036404975.1 Chitinophagaceae bacterium | reverse complement strand
CGAGCGTTTCGTGATCATCGTTACCTCGCTGTACCGCGACTACCTGCCTTCTTCGTGGAGTACATACTACACGCCTACGATCTGGGAGGTTGGTTTCTACTTGGGTACGTTCGGCCTGTTCTTCACCTGCTATTTCCTGTTCTCGAAGTTTTTCCCGGTAATTGCCGTGGCGGAGATCAAGCACATCCTGAAGAAGAATGGTGACGGCTACAAGGAGCAGATGGATCATGTGGAGCTGGCGAAGGTGGAAGATTTTGCTCATGCCAATGCGCACCACTAAAAAGAGTGAGAGGCTTTAAGAGATAATAACAGTAATAACAGACTTAGAAATTCTTATATGGCTATAAAAAAGTTTATTGTCGCTAACTTTTATGACGAAGCGGTCCTGTTTCCTGCTGTGAAGGAGGCGCGCAAGAGCGGCTATAAGATCCATGATGTGTATACGCCCTTTCCCATCCACGGCCTTGATGCCGCCATGGGCCTGCGCGATACCAGCCTGCACTCCGCCGGTTTTATCTATGGCATTACCGGTACTACGGTGGCGTTCTCCTTTATTACCTGGGCCTTCACGACCGATTGGCCGCTGAACATTGGTGGTAAGCCTTTCTTCGCCCTGCCGGCGTGGATCCCCATCATGTTCGAGTTGACGGTGCTGTTTGCCGCCGTGGGTATGGTGCTGACCTTTTGCTACTTGTGCCAGCTGGCGCCCTTCGTAAAGAAGGACCACTTTAATCCCCGCTCTACCGACGACACGTTCGTGATGGTGCTGGAAGCCACCGATCGTACCGACGAGAGCGAGGCACTGCGTTTCCTGCAGGGTGTGGGCGGTGCCGATGTAGCCGTACAATACAAAGAGACTGGCTGGTGGATTGGCAGCTATGCGAAAGAGCAAAAATTATATAACACTACTGCAGAAGTAGTTGGCTAAACAAAATGAAGATGAAGAAAATCCTTATACTCACAGGCCTTGTAGCAATGAGCAGCGCTATCATCAGCTGTGGTGGTGGCCAGGGAAACAATCCGGGACAGGCCTACATGCCCGATATGTACTATAGCCGTGCCTACGAAGCCTATGGTTATAACAACTTGCCAGTAGACCATGACCTGAAAAGCAGGTCGGTTTATTATACAGGTACTCCTGTAAAAGGTACGATTGCCCGTGGCGATGCTTTCTCCATTCCCATGGCGGAAGGCGACAGCGGTTATGCCCGTGCGGCTACGTTCCGCCGGACCGATACGGTTACGATGACGGCCGCCCAGATGAAGGAAGCCGAAAGACTGTACCTGATCAACTGCGGTATCTGTCATGGCGCACAGCTCGATGGTAATGGTCCGTTGTGGAAAGGCGGTGATGGTCCTTACCCGGCCGCTCCCCGTAACCTGAAAGATGATTACAGCAAAGCCCTGTCCGATGGCCAGATGTTCCATGCCATTACATATGGTAAGGGCCAGATGGGAGCTTATGCATCGCAGGTATCTGTAGAGCAGCGCTGGTGGCTGATTGATTACATCCGCAGCAAGCAGGGTGGTGCCAGAGCTACCACTGACACCGCAGCAGCAGGAGCTACTACTCCCGCAGGCGCTACGGCTGGTACCGATACTACTAAAACAAACTAATTAGAGGCATTTTATAAATTGAAGGTAATGGCAATTAAAGACCAATTTATTATACCCGGTAGATACAAAACCTTTTCGCTGGCCCTGATGGCGGTGGGTTTGCTGTCGATCATCATCTTATTGTTTACCCACGGCCTGAGTGCAGACAGTCATGACAGGGCTCGCTTCTGGGCTTCCCTGCTACAGAACAGCGTGTACTTCCTGCTGGTGGTCAACTCCGCTATTTTCTTCATTGCCGCCACTACCCTGGCCTGGGGCGGCTGGCAAATGACCTTCCGACGGGTGCCTGAGGCCATTGCTGCCTGTGTGCCCGTAATCGGGGCGATCACCTTTGTGATCCTGATGGTCATTGTCTTTGGCGGCGATCATACCATTTACCACTGGACCGATGCCGAGCACGTGAAGCACGATGAAGTGCTGCTGGCGAAGAGCGGCTTCCTGAACAAGGGCTTCTATACTGTCTGGTCGATCATCACCATTGCCGGCTGGTCCCTGCTGGGTGCCAAGCTGCGCCGCCTGTCGCGTGCCGTGGATGATACTCCTCTGACGGTAGAAGAAGGCAAGCGCTATATCTGGAAAAACACCGTATGGGCGGCCATTTATGCCGTACTGTTTGGCCTGACCGTATTGTCTTCCATTCCCTGGTTCTGGCTGATGAGCATCGATGCCCACTGGTATTCCACAATGTATAGCTGGTACACCTTTGCCTCTGCATGGGTAGCGGGCTTGGCGCTGATCACACTGTTCGTGGTGTTCCTGAAGAACAACGGTTACCTGGAGTACACCAACCGCGAGCACCTGCACGACCTGGGTAAGTTTATGTTTGCCTTCTCGATTTTCTGGACCTACCTGTGGTACTCTCAGTTCATGCTGATCTGGTACGCCAACATACCTGAAGAAACGACCTATTTCGAACCCCGCCTGCAGGGTCCTTATAGGATCATCTTCTTCCTGAACCTGATCATTAACTTCCTGGCGCCGCTGCTCATCCTGATGAAGCGGGGCTCGAAACGAAACTATGGAACCATCACTATGATGTCCGTGCTGATCATCTTTGGTCACTGGCTGGACTTCTACCAAATGGTATTCCCCGGGATTTCCAGGGACCACGTCCCCTTTATGCTGGTGGACCTGGGAATTGGATTGGGCTTTGTAGGGTTGATTATGTTTGTTACGGGACGTGCCCTGGCCGGAGCTCCGCTGCTGGCCCGCAACCACCCGTTCCTGAAGGAAAGCATTATTCACCATACCTAAACAACAAGAACTGTATAACTGATTAAGATATGTCAACAACCTGGATCATAATAGCACTGATTTTAGGCTTCCTTGTTGTCTTCCAGATAGCTAAGGCAAGTGAGTACGTGTCCATCCTGAGAGGAGAGAAGAAAACCCGCATGGAAAGCAACCGCATCAACGCGTTCCTGCTGCTGGCGTTTTTGATCGTGGGCCTGTTTGGAGTATGGTACTGCAACGAAACCCTGAAAGGAAAGATCCTGGGCGAAGCGGCATCCGACCACGGCGAGCGTATTGATACCATGCTGTACATTACCATCGCCATCACCGGTGTTGTGTTCTTTATCACCCAGATCCTGCTTTTCTGGTTCTCTTATAAATACCAGGAAAAAGAAGACCGCCGTGCGTTCTTTTACCCCCATAACAACAAGCTGGAAGTTATCTGGACCGTTATCCCCGCCATCACGCTGACCATCCTGGTAGGTTTTGGCCTCTACTACTGGTTCCAGATCACGGGTGAAGCACCCAAGAATGCCCTCGTGGTGGAAGTGACCGGCAAGCAGTTTGCCTGGGAGTTCCGCTACCCCGGTAAAGACGGTGTGCTGGGTAAGAAATACTTCAAGGAAGTAAACGAAGCCCAGAACAATCCCCTGGGCCAGATCTGGAGCGATCCTGCCAACCGCGACGATATCTACGTGACCAACGAAATGTATGCTGTTGTGGGTCGCCCGCTGAAGATGGTGATCCATGCCAAGGATGTGATCCATGACGTGGGCCTGGCACATTTCCGTATGAAGATGGATGCCGTTCCCGGTATGCCGACCACCATGTGGTTTACACCGAAGTTCACTACCCGCCAGATGCGCGAGAAGTACGGTCCCGATTTCAACTACGAGATCTCCTGCGACCAGATGTGCGGTAAGGGCCACTTCTCCATGAGGGGAACCATCGTGGTTGTATCGCAGGCTGAGTACAATATCTGGCTGGCGTCAAAGCAACCCCAGTATGTAGTAGCCCAGGGCGGTGCTGCCGCCCCTGCGGGCCCGGCCCCTGCTGGTGCTGCTCCCAATACAACCGATACGACTGCTGCCGGTGCCGGTTCCACAACAACTATGAAATAAAGGGATAGAGTATAATAAAGGAGTTTGAAAATGAGTCAAGAAAATCATCCAATAGGTCAACCTCACGTTCATGTAGTCCATGAAGTGGGTCACGACGACCACAATGGTGGCCACCATCACCATAAGGAAACCTTCATTACAAAATATATTTTCAGCCAGGACCACAAGACCATTGCCAAGCAGTTCCTCATAACCGGTATGATCTGGGCTATTATTGGCGGTCTGTTCTCGGTGCTGTTCCGTTTGCAGCTGGCTTACCCCAATGACACGTTCCCGATCCTGGAAACCGTGTTCGGCAATTGGGCCAGGGGCGGACAAATCCAGCCTGAGTTCTATTATGCCCTGGTGACCATGCACGGCACCATCATGGTGTTCTTCGTGCTGACCGGCGGCCTGTCGGGAACCTTTGCCAACCTGCTTATTCCTCTTCAGGTTGGAGCCCGCGATATGGCTTCCCCCTTTATGAACATGTTGTCCTACTGGTTCTTTGTACTGTCCAGTATCATCATGATGTCTTCCCTGTTTATTCAAACCGGGCCAGCATCCGGTGGTTGGACGATGTATCCGCCGCTGAGCGCCCTTGGGCAGGCGAATCTTGGTTCCAAATTGGGGACCGACCTGTGGATCACTGCCATGGCCATGTTCGTAGTGTCCTCGCTGCTGGGCGGCCTGAACTACGTGGCTACCATCCTGAATATGCGCACTAAAGGCATGAGCATGACGCGTATGCCGCTGACCATCTGGGCCCTGTTCTTTACCGCCATCCTCGGTATCCTTTCTTTCCCTGTACTGCTGTCCGGTTTTATCCTGCTGCTGTTCGATCGTAACCTGGGTACTTCTTTCTACCTGAGCGATATCGTTGTGGCCGGTGAGATCCTGCCCAACGAAGGCGGTAGCGCTATCTTATACCAGCACCTGTTCTGGTTCTTAGGCCACCCCGAAGTATATATTGTAATTCTCCCGGCAATGGGACTGGTGTCGGAGGTAATGAGTGTGAACGCCCGTAAGCCGATCTTTGGCTATATGGCCATGGTGGGCTCCCTGTTTGCCATTTGTATCCTGGCCCTGCTCGTGTGGGCACACCACATGTTCGTATCGGGTATGAACCCCTTCCTCGGCTCGTTCTTCGTGCTGCTGACGCTATTGATCGCCATTCCTTCGGCTATCAAGGTGTTCAACTGGCTGACGACCCTTTGGAGAGGTAATATCCACTTCACGCCGGGTATGCTTTACTCCATTGGCTTTGTGAGCATGTTCATCTCCGGTGGCCTGACTGGTATCTTCCTGGGTAACTCCACGATCGATATCCACCTGCACGATACTTATTTCATCATTGCCCACTTCCACCTGGTAATGGGTGTGGCGGCCTTCTTCGGTATGTTTGCCGGTGTATACCACTGGTTCCCCAAGATGTTCGGCCGTTATATGAACAATACCTTAGGATATATCCACTTCTGGATCACCATGGTGGGTTCTTACCTAATCTTCTGGCCGATGCACTACCAGGGCTTGGCCGGCGTGCCGCGCCGTTACCTGGACTTCAGCCTGTGGACCTCGTTCAACCAGTTCGACAACCTGAACAAGATGATCACGGTGGTTACCATCATTGTGTTCGCTGCCCAGTTAATGTTCGTATTCAACTTCTTCTATTCTATCTTCAAAGGTAGAAAGCTGAGAACGATGAACCCCTGGGGCTCTGCTTCCCTGGAATGGACTACTCCGATCCGTCCCGGCCATGGCAACTGGCCTGGCGAGATCCCGGAAGTGCACCGCTGGGCTTACGACTACAGCAAGGATGGAAGGGATTATATTCCGCAGACGGAACCGTTGAACCCGAACGAAACGATTCATTGATCAATAGTTATTTGAAATACGGTTTGCAAACACTGTAAAGCAATCAGGATGCAAGAAGCGGCACAGGATGCAAACAGGAAGAAGAGCAATAAGGTAAAGGATTACCTGCAGCTGATCAAGCCATCACTGAGTATCATGGTGGTCTTCTCAGCCGTCATTTCCTACCTGCTTGCCCCCAAGATCGTGGAGTACGACTGGATGATGATTGGTCTGCTCTTCGTGGGAGGCATGCTGGTGACGGGCAGCGCCAATGCCATCAACCAGGTTACGGAACGGGATACGGACGCCATGATGAAGCGTACGTCCACCCGGCCGGTAGCAGCAGGCAGGATGAGCGTCGGTGAAGGATGGGCCTTTGCCATCATCGCCGGGGTGCTGGGGGTGTTTATCTTAGGCTACTTCTTTAACTGGCTGAGTGCCGGCATCGCTGCCTTTAGCCTGTTCCTGTATGCCTTTGTGTACACGCCGCTGAAAAAGGTAAGTGCCATATCCGTGCTGGTAGGTGCTTTTCCCGGTGCCTTACCTTGCCTGATCGGCTGGGCGGCCGGGGCGGACGAGTTATCACTGGGCGGCTGGGTGCTGTTTGGCATCCAGTTCCTGTGGCAGTTCCCGCACTTCTGGGCCATTGCCTGGGTTGCGCATGGCGACTACAGTAGGGCGGGCTTTAAGCTCCTGCCCAAGGAAGAGGGGCCTACGAAAGCAACAGCTTTGCAAACCATAATCTATTCCCTGCTGCTGGTGCCGGTATGCTTCATTCCGTACTATATCGGGATGAGCGGCCCGGTGAGCCTGGTGATCGTTACCCTGATGAACCTGTTTTTAGTGTTCCAGTGTATCCGCCTTTACCGGGAGAATGACGCCAAGGCAGCCCGCAGGGTGATGTTCAGCAGCTACCTGCACCTGCCGGTAGTATTATTGGCCCTGCTGAGCGATAAAATCGGCTAAAGAACTGTAAATAAAAAACGTGTGACAGAGATGGTGAGTACACAACGACAAAAACTGCATCCGCATAAGTTTACCTTGTGGGTTGCTATTGCCAGCATTATTATGATGTTTGCCGGGTTGACCAGTGCCTACATCGTGAAAAGCAATATGGCCAACTGGGAAGAGGTGCGTACCCCTGTAGAGTTCTGGTATTCGACCGCCGCCATGCTGCTAAGCAGCCTGACTATCCAGATGGCACTAAGAGCCTTCAAGCAGCGCGAGTTGCGTAGTTTCCGCGGGTTGCTGGTTGCGACCCTGGTTTTGGGTGTGGCTTTTGTATATTTCCAGTGGGTAGGGTTTAACTGGATGTGGGATAACGGGGTGCACTTCCGTGGCGCCGGTGCCGGCCAGTTCCTCTATATCATTGCCGGGCTGCACGGCCTCCACGTAATAGGGGGTATGGTGGCCCTGATGGTGATGCTGGGCAAAGCCTTTGTGGGCCGCACCAAATCGTACGACTCCGTACCGGTGGAAGTGATGAGTACCTATTGGCACTTTGTGGACGCTCTGTGGTTGTACCTGCTGGTATTCTTTATTTGGATTGGATAAACGAAACGAAAACACTATAAACTGTAAACATTAAACTGTATTCATGGCAACAACTGCTGTAGCTCAAGGACATAAATGGTGGGCGGGAGGACGAAGCCCATTCAACGTGGAGTACGGAAAACTGATGATGTGGTACTTCCTGATGAGTGATGCTTTCACCTTTGGTGCATTCCTGATTTCATACGGTACCATTCGTTTTGCCAATAACTATTGGCCTGACCCCAACATCGTTTTCAATGCCTTCCCCGGCGCCGGCCATGCCAACCTGCCGCTGGCCTTCGTGTCGCTGATGACCTTTATCCTCATCATGAGCTCGGTGACCATGGTACTGGCCGTGCACGAAGGACACCACATGAATAAGAAAGGCGTGGTGAAGTGGCTGACCTGGACCATTGTCGGTGGCTTCCTGTTCCTGGCCTGCCAGGCCTGGGAGTGGACCCACCTCATCACCGCCGAACACGCCGTACTGGCCAATGGTCAGCTGGATGTGATCGGTCAGACCGTACGCGTAAACCCCTGGGGAGCTGAAGTGCACGGACCCGCCATTGCCGAGGCCCTGAAGAATACCCCGCACGACGTGCTGGTGAAGCTGGCTGCTATGGAGCATCACGATATGGACCATGCCCAGCTGGCGGCTATGACCGACGACAAGCTGCGCGGTATGATCAATGTGGCGGAGCTGCACGTACGCCAGAGTGGCCCGGTAGCTTTCGGTGGCTTCTTCTACGGTATCACCGGCTTCCACGGCTTCCACGTATTCTCCGGGGTGATCATCAACATCATCATGCTGGTAATGGCCCAGAACGATGTATTCGAAAAGAGAGGTCATTACCTGATGGTGGAAAAGTCCGGACTGTACTGGCACTTCGTAGACCTGGTATGGGTATTTGTATTCTTGTGTTTTTACCTAATTTAACCAACTAGTAAAAGAGATTAATGGAACAACATACAACACAAAGCGAAATCACGTTTCACCACGAGCCCAAAGAGAACACAAGGCACATCTGGCGTATTTACTGGATCCTGCTGGTCATCACCATCGTGGAGCTGGCCCTCGGTTTCCTGGTTTCTGAAACCAACTTCCCCGACTGGGTAGACCTTTTCATCAAGGGCGTGATCGTGATCCTTTCCCTGGCCAAGGCCTTCTATATCGTCAGCTACTTTATGCACCT
The DNA here is from genome assembly GCA_036404975.1 of Chitinophagaceae bacterium. Classification (GTDB taxonomy): domain Bacteria; phylum Bacteroidota; class Bacteroidia; order Chitinophagales; family Chitinophagaceae; genus Flavisolibacter. The sequence goes on along the minus strand of DASWYM010000221.1, from coordinate 516 downwards.
GGGCGATGAGATCCGCAACATGATCATGACCATCGTAGTGCCTCTTTTCCTGTTCGTGTGGTTTATTACTGCCTTCCTGTGGGACGGCAACTCCTACCGCATGATGCGCAACCGCTACGACACGTATTATAAAGAAACGACGATCCAGACCCAGGAGCAGCGCTCCGATACCGCCACCCGGCCGCTGGATTAATAACATTTTAGAAAACGTTGGGAAACCATCGCCGCATTACCTTTGCGGCGATGGTTTTTTTTATCACAGATTTCACGGATTAGAGAAGGATTTTACTGATCCTTTCCCGGGGCTCATCTGTTAAATAAGAAAAGCCAATGGATAGACAAAAGGTCTTTAGAGGTACATCACCCCAACTGCATTGACCGGAGCCATAAAAACGAACCATTTCTTTGGTGTTTTGATCCCTTGGTTCCTAAACCTTAAACTCTTAGACCTTAAACTTTGAAACCGTTTAATAGAACTACGTGAACAAAAGCGCTGTACTTGGACTGATAGTAGCT
>DASWYM010000220.1:0-3075 GCA_036404975.1 Chitinophagaceae bacterium | reverse complement strand
GGAATTAAAAATACACAATTATCGCTTGGTAGCCACTACAGGGCAGGTACTACTTAATGTATAAAATCACCGCAACAACTCAATTGTTTATCCACGGTAAAGTTCCTGAAGCAGCAGGACATGACGAAGCACCCCAGGTCTAAGTGGGTCTATGTTTCCTGTTTCTTCCTATTTTGGGTCTATGAATGAGTGATGAGTAACTTCAACGAGCAGCGGAAGCAGAAACGAGAGATGAGAAACATCCAACATCCAACTTCCAACAAATACCTTAAGCATATTCCTGCTCCGTCCTGCTGCATCTTTCGATAACCTCCTTTACAAATGATGGCGTCCCGCAGGGTTTCCAGCTATCACTGCGCACAAAGGCCAGCTCAGTTTCCGCTTCGTTGATCAGCTCCAGCTGCTCGTTATAAAGCAAATAGGTAACCCACATGCGCGCTCCCCTGATGGCTTTGAGCCGTGTCCGCACCGTGAGCAGGTCATCATAGTGTGCCGTTTTGATAAAACGTAAGTTCATATTGATGACTGGGACCATATATCCGGCTTCTTCAATGGAGTGATACGAGACCCCAAGGCTGCGGAACAACTCCCAGCGGGCCACTTCATAATATTTTACATAGTTCGAATGGTGCACGATACCCATCTTATCGGTTTCGGCATACGTCACCCTAAACCTGTATTCGTGTTCGATCATTGTCTGTGTTTTATCGGTACGGAAGAGATGCCCTCCCTGGTATCAAAATTAGTTCTACGTTCCTTTATTCCAGGAGCAAAGCCGAATTGCTGACAAACGCAAACTGCTTACTGTCGGGCGACCAGGAAGGCGTGTTGATGGATCCCTGTCCGCCATACAAATAAACCACCACTTTGGGCACACCTCCCTCTACCGGCATCATACGCAGGTAGACATGCCGGTAAAATGGGTGATCATCAGGCTTAACGTCCTTCAGAAAGCTCAAAAATACAATCCACTTCCCATCAGGTGATACGTGCGGGAACCAGTTGTTGTACCCGTCATTGGTCACCTGCACAGGCTCGCTGCCGTTGGCATTCATCCGCCAGATCTGCATGGTTCCGCTTCGTGTCGAGTTGAAGAAAATGTACTTTCCGTCGGGGCTGTATTCCGATCCGTCATCCAGGCCGGGTGAATTCGTAAGGCGAAGTTCTTCACCCCAATCCGCCCCGATCTTATAGATGTCAAACTCGCCGTTGCGCTCCCCAGTGTAAATAAGGTACTTACCGTCGGGCGACCAGCCGTGCAGGTACGATAGCCCAATAGGCGTTACCTGTTTGGGCACACCGCCTTTCACCGGCACCGTGTACACCACGGAGCCGTATTTACCGTCCGGGCTGGAAGAGCTCAGGCCCAGCATCCGTCCGTCGAAAGAAAGCACGTGGTCGTTGTTGTTGTTCTTCACCACACCGGTGTTGAGCTGCGACACTTTCCTTCGCTTCAGGTCAAGCTTATACATCAGGCCGTTACTATTGTACAGGAGTGACTTACCGTCAGGGGTCCAGTTGGGTGCCTGCAGCGATGCCGGGTTACTGTAAACGATCCGGCGCCTGCCGCTGGCCACATCTAATGTTTCTATATGGCTGCCTATGTAATCGCGGTAGGGAACAAAGCCTTGTTTCGCCGGAACAATGATGCGCACATTGTCAAAGTGGGCCTCTTCCACCGCTTCTTTGTGGTGCGCGCAGATAAAAAGACCTACGTACACGTCATCCCCCAGCGCCATGCTATCCACTTCCTGTACCGCATACGGCTCGCCCTGGCGGGCTGCCGACATAATGTAGCGTCCGCCTCTCCGTTCTAACTGGATGATATCGGGTGCCATTGTCTCCATCTTCATTTCCTTCATTTCCGCCCCTGCTCCTTCCCGGAACTGCAGGGAAGCCAAGCCGTCGCCATGCACCGTAGCGTTCACCGAAGGGGAAGTTCCTTCCAAAGTGGAGCGAACCATCCAGCCGGCCTTTCGGTGGGGGTCGTGACCTGTATCGGTAAACCTTACCCGTGCCTGCAGGATAAAGTCGCCTTTCAGCCTGCGCCAGGCAAAGTGAAATTCGTCAGCCTCCCCCCAGATGTTGGCGCCCGAGCCGGAGAGCAGGTAAGCACGTTCTTTAGGGTTATACATCGAAGATCCCGGGTGCAAGACACCGCCTATATCCGTATGGCCTTCAAATACGCCTACTTTCTGTGCACCGGCACTAAGGTGAAGCAGCGCACCAAACGATAAAAGAGAGAAGACTTTATGCAGTAGATGGGACATATTCCTGTTTTAGATTTTTTGGCCTCGCCTATTTCAGCGAGGGCATCTCATCAAGGGTGATCACGTAAGAGCTCACGAACATCTTCTTCCAGAGGTCCAGCGAATTATGTTTGCTATTGCGGGTGAACTCCCCGTACCAGGGCATAAACCACGACCAGGCCGCTTTGTCCGCCACAAGGTTATCAACGTCAGGGATAGAGCCGCATTCCGAAAGCGTGATCATCTTTTTAGTGCCGTACAGGGTATTCATCGTATTGAACTCCGCAACATGTGAAGTATGGTCGCCCTCCTTATAAATGTCACGGCCCACAATATCCACGAAGTTATCTCCCGGGTACCAGGCATTGTCGCCGGGCTCACGGGTCCACACCCAGATCAGGTTTTTCAATCCATGGTGGTTCACCATGCGGTCGTACATCAGCAGGTAGAGTTTCTTGCAGGGCTCAGCTCCTTTGGCGCCCCACCAGAACCAGCCTCCAGCTGCTTCGTGCAGGGGCCGCCAGATGGCCGGTACGTTCTGATCCTGCAGTTTTTTGAACTGGCCCGCCACATAATCTATATCGGCCAGCATTGCCTTGTATTCTTCCGAAGCCGGGTCATTGATCTTCGAAACATCAAAGGAGGTACCCTTGGTGTAAAACTCTTCTGTTTTCCTGGAAGGATCTCTCCAGTGCCATACAAACACCGGGATTCCCTTGCGGTCCCAGTAGGTCTTTGCGTCCAGGATAGGCTGGTCGTTATTGTACCAGTTGTAATCGCGGTTGCAGTGCATGAAATCCAACCCAACGATGGCCGGCTCCTTTCC
>DASWYM010000219.1:0-11510 GCA_036404975.1 Chitinophagaceae bacterium | reverse complement strand
TTTGGTCATTGAGTCATTAAGTCAGTAAAATATTCATGAAAAAAGCCCCGCATTGGCAGGGCTTTTTCATTATAGGCAGGTCCAATGACCTAATGACTTAATGACCCAATGACTGCTGCTCGCAACTCGCAGCTAATGGCTCGTAGCTTCCCTTAAAGCACTTTCTCCATAACGATATGGGGGATGGTAATCTCCTGGAACTCATCGCCGATGCGCTTGTAGCCCATTTTCTCATAGAATCCGGAGGCAGCCTTACGGGCATGCATAGTGATGGTGCGGTAGCCGCGGTCGCGGGCCAGGTTCTCGGCAAAGTTCATCAGGGCACGGCCGATGCCCTTGCCCTGGTACTCATCGGGCACGGCCATCTGGCGCAGGCGCACCGTGCCGGCGCCTTCCTCCACCAGCATGCAGCACCCCATCATCACGTCGTCCTCGTAGGCAGCCATCAGGAGGTTGCCCTTTTCGCTGTCCAGTTCCTCCTGGGTAAAGCCCAGGCCGAGGGGTTTTCGCAGGATTTCGTAACGAAGCTTGACCATCTGCTCGTACTCTGCCGTTCCATGATCAATTATTTTCAATGCCATAGCTGCCGGTTGTGGCGCCAAATTACAAATATTGCGACATACGGCAAACGCGTAAGGGGCCTTGTACACATATTCCTTTGTGCTATATGTTTGCCTTCTAAGAACTCAAATTTGCTATATTCTAAAAACTTCTATTTTTGCACCACTATAACTAAACTTTTACAACATGTCAGACATTGCAGCAAGAGTAAAAAAGATCATAGTTGACAAATTAGGAGTGGACGAAGCGGAAGTAACTAATGAGGCTTCTTTTACCAACGATTTAGGTGCCGATTCTCTGGACACCGTAGAATTGATCATGGAATTCGAAAAGGAATTCAACATTTCTATTCCGGACGAGCAAGCTGAAACGATTACCACTGTTGGCCAGGCTGTATCGTACCTGGAAGAACACGCTAAGTAATTAAAACTTCCTCCGTATCGCATAAACGGACTTAACTTTCACCCGCCTTCCGACTGCACCAGCAGCGAAGGCGGTTTTCACTTACACAAAAACAGAGCGCAGGTTATATGCAATTTAAAAGGATCGTTGTCACAGGTATGGGTTGTTTAACACCACTGGGGAATTCCATTACGGAGTATTGGAACAACCTGCGCAATGGTGTGAGCGGTGCCGACTTCATCACGCAGTTTGACGCCTCCAAGTTCAAAACAAGGTTTGCCTGTGAGATCAAGAACTTTGATCCCACCAACTACCTGGATCGTAAAGAAGCCCGCAAGCTGGACCGCTTTACCCAGACAGCCGTGGTCGCATCAGACTTTGCCGTGCAGGATGCCGGTATTGATAAAGACAATGTGAACCCCGACCGTGTGGGGGTGGTGTTTGCCTCCGGTATCGGCGGCCTGCTCACCTTTACCGAGGAAGTGACCAATTATGCGACCGGTGACGGTACGCCCCGCTTCAATCCTTTCTTCATCCCCAAGATGATCCTGGACATCGCTGCCGGCCATATTTCGATGCGCCATGGCTTCCGCGGCCCCAACTTCGCCGTGGTGAGTGCCTGTGCTTCTTCTACCAACGCCATGATGGAGGCCCTCAACCTTATTCGCTTAGGGAAGGCCGATATCATTGTCACCGGGGGGTCGGAGAGCGTGATCGGTGCCGCCGGGGTGGGTGGCTTTAATGCCATGAAAGCCCTCAGCGAGCGCAACGACGATCCCAAGACCGCTTCCCGCCCTTACGACAAGGACCGCGACGGCTTTGTGATGGGAGAGGGCGCCGGGGTGCTGATCTTCGAGGAACTGGAACATGCCCTGGCCCGTGGTGCCAAGATCTACTGCGAGGTAGCCGGTGCCGGTGCCACCGCCGATGCCCACCACATTACCGCTCCCCATCCCGAAGGGCTGGGCGCCAAGAATGTGATGCTCCAGGCCCTTGACGATGCCGGCCTGCAGCCCACCGACATCGATTACATCAATACGCACGGTACATCGACCCCGCTGGGCGATATTGCCGAGGTGAAAGCCATTATGGACGTCTTTGGCGAGCACGCCTTCAAGCTGAACATCAGCTCCACGAAGTCCATGACCGGCCACTGCCTGGGTGCTGCGGGTGTGATCGAGGCCATCGCCTGTATCATGAGCGTGCAGAACGATATTGTGCCTCCCACCATAAACCACTTCACCGATGATCCCGAGCTGGACTCACGGCTGAATTTCACGTTCGGCGAGGCCCAGAAGCGCGAAGTAAAAGCTGCCCTCAGCAATACGTTCGGTTTCGGCGGCCACAACGCATGTGTGATCGTAAAGAAATACAAGGGCTAAATCCATTGACGGGAAGCAGGCTCCGGAAGAAACAGGTGAAAACTTGTTGGCTACAGCTGTTGTTTCAATAGTATAAATCCTTAGTTTCATACGATCATAAACGTCGTAGGTATTATTCGTGGATTTCTGGAAACCGTTTTTTAAGAAGCATGCCGGTTCTACTTTCAAGAAGCAATTGAAAGGCATCCTGGGCTATACGCCCGGGAATGTTTCTTTGTACCGCACTGCCCTCACCCACCGCTCCATCAAAGACACCACCGACGAGAACAACGAGCGCCTCGAATACCTCGGCGATGCGGTGCTCAGTGCCCTGATTGCCGACTACCTGTTTAAGCGCTATCCCTATAAGGAAGAAGGCTTCCTGACGGAGATGCGCTCCAAGATGGTCAACCGCCAGCAGCTCAATGATATTGCCATTAAAATGGGCCTGAAGAAGGTGACCGTCTTCAACAAGTCGGACGCTTCGCTGAAGACCAGCCAGATCTTCGGCAACACCCTGGAAGCGCTGGTAGGCGCCATCTACCTCGACAAGGGCTACAAGAAGACTGCCCGCTGGGTGGCCGACCGCATCATCATGCCCCACATGTACGTGGACGACCTGGAGATCCTGGAGATCAACCACAAGAACAAGCTCTATGGCTGGGCCAACAAGAACGGCAAGAACCTCGAGTTCGAGACCGTCAACGAGCAACTCGAAAACGGCCGCCGCCTCTTTACCATAGCCGCCGTCATCAACGGCAAGATCATAGCCGAGGGCAAGGCCTTCAACAAGAAAGACGCCTCGCAGATCGCCGCCCAGAAGGCTGTGGAGAAGCTCAATATTGCCACTACCGATTCCCCGGGGCTGGAGCACTAATCGCCACGCTTCCCCGCCGCATCCTTATTCCCAAAAGGGCAGCGCCCGCACCTCATTGCCATATCAATAGCGCAATAACGCCGTAGGAAAAGTATGGATACGCTGCTCTTTTGCCGGCCTTGTGCCGGGGTTGTACTGACCTTGTTCCGGGGTTGTTCCGACCGTATCTATGTCGGAACAACCCCGGAAGAACCTCGGAACAACCCCGGAGCAACCCCGGAACAACCTGCCTTTTAGTAGGGCGTCACCTGGGCGTCAGGATAAGTTTAATGGTGGGTAACCGGCCTCAAACAGGCGTGCTGGTCTGTGGAGGCCACTTCCCTTTAGGGGTGGGGGTGAATAAAAAAAGCCAGCAATTAACTTGCTGGCTTTTGCGGAGAGTGAGGGATTCGAACCCTCGATACCCTTTAGAGGTATACACACTTTCCAGGCGTGCTCCTTCAACCACTCGGACAACTCTCCATTGAAAGGGCTGCAAATCTACGGTTTACTGTGGTAAAGCGAACAGCTTCTTTGCATTTTCTGTTGTTAATTCTGCAACTTTTTCCATGGGCAGGCCCAAAAGGGTGGCCAGTTTCTCCGCCACCAGACCGGTGTAGGCCGGCTGATTGCGTTTGCCGCGGTAGGGCACCGGTGCCAGGTAGGGGGCGTCAGTCTCCAGGATCACCCGCCCGAGGCCTATTTTTTCCACCACTTTATCCAGTCCCGAGTTCTTGAATGTAACCACCCCGCCGATGCCTAAATAGAAGCCCGTGTCCAACGCTTCCAGTGCCTGGCGTTCATCGCCGGAAAAGCAGTGGAACACGCCCCGCAGGCCGGGATATTCCCTGACCACCCCGATGCAATCGTCAATGGCGTTGCGCGAGTGGATGCAGATGGGCAGGCCGAAGCGCAGGGCCAGCTCGCACTGGTAGCGAAAAGCCGCATATTGCTGCTCGGTAAAGGTCTTGTCCCAATAAAAGTCGAGGCCGATCTCACCCACGGCAATAAAGGGACGGCGGGCCAGCCATTCTTCCACCACTTCCAGTTCCTGCTTATAGGCGTCGGTCACTGAACAAGGATGAAGGCCCATCATGGCGGTGCACTCTTCGTACTCTTTCTCCACTGCCAGCATGGCTTCGTGGGTATGCGTATCGATGGCCGGCATAAGAATGCGGGTGATGCCGGTTTCGTTGGCGGCGGACAGGATGTCCTCTCTATCTGCATCAAATTCAGGAAGATAGATGTGCGCGTGGGTGTCGATGAGTTCCATGACGTGGTATATAGTACAAAGCTGCTTAAAAATATTTTACCATTCCTTTAAACCTTCGGTCAACTCAGCTATCTTAAAGCTGTTAATAACGTACTCCTACACCAAAAATTAAATTATGAGAAAGGTAATCAACGCCACCCGCTTGCTTGCGGCCGCGTTCTGCACGTCACTGCTGATTATTTCCTGCCAGAAAGATACCACCACCGAAGACCTTAGCGCCCAGGAAGAAGAACAGGCTTCCACGGCCACCGCTGAATCGGAGGCCCAGTCGGAGGCGATCTTCGAAGACATTTTCGACAACATCATGGGCGTGAATGCCGAAGTGGCCATTGGCGGTACCGGCGTGTTCAGTGGCCGCACCGTGAGTGGGCTCGACGCCGGCGGCCGGATGATGGACACGTATACGGTCGGCTGCTTTACGGTGACCGTGGATCACCTGGGCGGCACCGCTATCTATCCTATACGCGTCACCACCGACTTTGGTACGGCTGGCTGCACCGGCAGGGATGGCCGCACCCGCTATGGTAAGATCATTACCACCTACAGCGGGCGCATGATCATACCCGGCAGCTCGGCGACCACTACGTTTGATGGTTACCGGGTAGGCGATATCTCCGTATCGGGCACCCACACCACCATCAACCAAAGTACTTCCAGCGAGCGCAAGTTCGTGGTGGAAGTAGGCAATGGCAAGCTTAGCTGGCCCAACGGAAATTATGTACAACGCACCTCCCGACGCGTGATCACCCAGGTGGAAGGTCTGGGCACCCCGCTGCTCCCCGGCGACGATGTGTTTACTATTACCGGTTCCGCCTCTGGTACGGTAAAAAGAGACGACCGCGCGATGAGCTGGGAATCCGTTATACAGGAACCCCTGCGTAAGCGTTTTAGCTGTCATTGGATCGTGAAGGGCACCGTGAAAACCATCCGGAGGAACCAGAGCAGTACCTCTCCCTGGGTGGGTGTGCTGAACTACGGTACCGGCACCTGTGATAATAAAGCGACTTTAACAATAAATGGAGTAGAGCGCCAAATTACTTTACACTAATTCAAAAGTTATTATATAACTTTGCCCTAGTTTTCATAGGGTACGGATTAAAAACGGGCCAGGGTTTCTACCCCGGCCCTTGTTATTTACCCCCAACCCCAAAAGGGGAGCACCCGTGCACCAATCCCGGCATATGACCTTTCCCCAATATTGGGATGGTACCCAATAGCTGCCGCTCTGATCCCAATAAAACCTAAGCAAGTCTTTATTCAACTATCAAGTGATTGAAAATCAGTGACTAAAGATCAGGCTTGCAGGCCAAAATTGGCTCCCAAGAATCCGGTGTAGAACATTGCTCCCGCAGGGCATTATATTCATTACAATGCCTGGTTGCTACCAGGGTTTTGTCCGTGTGGAGCTACGGAAGCGTATTGTTGTAAACGACTAAACTCTCCTTTAGGGGTTGGGGGTAGACCATTAACCCACCCGCTCTTCAATGCGCTTAAACTGGTAGCCTCTGCGGCTGAGGTCCTCCAGGACGCGGGGCAGGATAAACTTTAAATTGGGAAAAGCCTTTTCGCTGTCGTGGAAGACGATGATGGAGCCCGCTACCGTGTTGGCGAGCACGTTGTTGAGGCAGTGTTCGGGCCTGAACGCCGGGTCAAAATCCGCACTAAGTACATCCCACATAATGATTTGCACGTGCTCTCCCAGCAGGCTCCTGATTCCGGGCACGGAGGCCGGGCGGATGCGTCCGTAGGGCGGACGAAAGAGGGAGGAGTGGATATGAGTAGCGGCCTGGCGGATATTGTCGATGTAAGTAGCGGGTGGCACGTTCCAGCCATTGAGGTGGTTCTGGGTGTGGTTGCCTACCGAGTGTCCTTCGGCTATAAGGCGCCGGTAGGTGTCGGGATAACGGACCACGTTGTCGCCGATGCAAAAGAACGTGGCTTTGGCGTTGTAGGGCTCCAGCTGTTCCAGCACCCAGGGCGTAATGGTGGGGTGGGGGCCGTCGTCGAAAGTAAGGTAGACCTCGTTGGCGGTGGGAGGGATGCTCCAGGTGTAGCGGGGAAAGCACTTCTTTACGAGCCAGGGCGTCTTGATAAAATAGCGGTGCATGCAGGGCAAAGATACGGCACTCCGCTGCGGCGCGTGGATAATCAGGCGGCTCATCTGCGGGAGGCAAGAGGGGAATTGTGCTACTTTTGCCCTTGTATGGAAAAGAAAGTAAGAGTTCGTTTTGCCCCCTCGCCCACCGGTGGCCTTCACCTGGGGGGCGTGCGCACGGTTTTGTACAACTACCTGTTTGCCAAGCAGCATGGCGGCGACTTTATATTGCGCATCGAAGACACCGACCAGACCCGCTTTGTGCCGGGGGCGGAAGAATATATTTTCGAGACCCTCGCCTGGTGCGGACTGGAACCCGACGAGAGTCCCAAGCACCCTGGCCCCCATGCGCCCTACCGCCAGAGCGAGCGCAAGCAGCAATACCGCCAGTATGCCGAAGAGCTGGTGCAAAAGGGGTATGCCTACTACGCCTTCGACACCGGTGAGGAACTGGACGCCATGCGCCAGCGCCTGCGCACCGACGAGAACCCCAGCCCCCAGTACGACCGCACCGTGCGCACGCAGATGCGCAACTCCCTGAATCTGGCGGCAGAAGAAGTACAGCGGCTATTACAGGAAAATACACCGCACGTCATCCGCATAAAAATGCCCGAGGGCGAGACGGTGTCCTTTACCGATATGATCCGCGGCGACATACAGTTCGATACCTCGGTAGTAGACGATAAAGTGCTCTTGAAGGCCGATGGGATGCCTACCTACCACCTGGCCGTGGTGGTGGACGATTACCTCATGGAGATCACCCATGCCTTCCGGGGCGAGGAGTGGCTGCCGTCGGCACCCGTGCACGTGCTGCTGTGGCGCTACCTGTTTGGTGAAGACAAGATGCCGCAGTGGGCCCACCTGCCCCTGATATTAGGTCCCAGTGGAAAGCTGAGCAAGCGCGATGGCGCCAAGTACGGCTTCCCCGTCTTTGCTATGAACTGGCACGACCCAAAGACCGGCGAGCTGACCGAAGGCTTCCGCGAGCGGGGCTTCCTGCCCGAGGCCTTTGTGAACATGCTGGCCATGCTGGGCTGGAACGATGGCACCGAGGACGAAGTGTTCTCGCTGGAAGAGCTGATCCGCCGCTTCTCCATTGAGAAGGTACACAAGGGCGGCGCCAGGTTCGATTACGAAAAAGCGAAGTGGTTCAACCACGAGTGGATAAAGCGACAGCCGGTGAGTGCCTATGCCCAGCAGGTAAGGAGCATCTTTGCCGAGAAAGGTATCGTCATCAGCGACGAAGGCTACTTCACCCAGGTGCTGGAACTGGTAAAAGAGCGCTGTACGATGCTGGCCGATTTCTGGGAGCACTCCTACTTCTTCTTCAAGGCCCCGAAGGACATCGATACATCAGCTGTAAAGTCTAAGTGGAACGACGACAAGGCCGCTTTCTTTAAGGGCTTTGCGAAGTCGATCATGAGCGTCTCCAACTGGAACGCAGCCTCGCTGGAAGCCCTGTTCAAGCAGCAGGCCGAGGCTGCCGGCATCAAGCCCGGGGAACTCCAGCTCCCGATGCGCCTCATGCTGGTGGGCGGTAAGTTCGGTCCTCCCGTCTTTGATATCGCGGCCCTGCTGGGGAAGGAAGAAACGGGTTACCGGATTAATTCTGCGCTCGAAGAGTTTGAAAGACCGTAGATTTGGAGTCACTGCTTTATGAATAAGCGCTACTTCACCATCACTATCATACTGGCAGCACTAAAGTTAGTGCTGCCTTTTTTATTGCAGGACGGGGTGTGGGAGCTGCACCGCGACGAATACCTCTATTATGCGCAGGGGCAGCACGTGGATTTCGGCTACCTGGAGAACCCTCCCATGATCGGTATGCTGGCATGGATATCTTCCCTCTTCGGTGGCTCATTCTTTATGATCAAGCTTTGGCCCGCCCTGTTTGGCGCTCTCACGCTCGTGGTGGTGGCGCAGATGATCCGCGAGCTGGGTGGAGGTGTGTACGCTTTGCTGGTGGCGGGATTAGGGATGATCTTTACGGCTTACCTGCGCATCCACTTTCTCTTCCAACCGAACTTTTTAGAGATCTTCTTCTGGACCCTGGCTGCTTTTTTCCTCGTGCTCTTTATCAATACCCACCACAATAAGTACCTCTACCTGCTCAGTGCCGCCCTTGCCCTGGGGTGGTGGAGCAAGTACTCGGTGCTGTTCTTTATTACGGCGCTGGTCATCGCGCTGGTGCTCACCCGTTACCGGCGGCTGTTCCTGCGCGTGGAGTTCTGGAAAGCCGTGGGCCTGGGCCTGTTGATCGTGCTGCCCAACGTGCTGTGGCAGTACCAGCATAACTGGCCGCTGGTGCACCACATGGACGAACTGCACGAGACCCAGTTGCGCCACATCAACCGCGCCGACTTTATCAAGGAGCAAATCTTATTGCTACTTCCGGTGCTTTTTGTATGGATCGGTGGATTGATCTGGTATTTGCGCCGCCGCGAGTTCCGCATCATAGGCCTCGTCTACCTGGGCGTGGTCGCGCTTCTTATGGTAGGCAGCGGGAAGGGCTATTATACCCTGGGCGCTTATCCCATGCTGCTGGCGGCGGGAGGGGTGTGGCTGGAGCGGGCCAGTGCGCGACGCAGGTGGCTGCGCATTGCCAACGTCAGCCTGATTCTCCTGCTGGCGCTTCCCTTTGTGCCCGTGCTGATCCCGATGCAAAAGCCGGCGCCTATGGTGGCCTTCAACAAGGAGTTTAAACTCGAAGAGTTGGGGCTCCTTAGGTGGGAAGACCTTCAGAACCACCCCCTGCAGCAGGACTTTGCCGATATGCAGGGATGGAGGGAAATGGCTCAGAAGAGCGAACGGGCATACAACAGCCTGCCGCCCCAGGTGCAGGAAAGGACGGTAGTGTATTGCCGCAACTATGGGCAGGCAGGGGCGCTGAAGTACTACGCCCAAAGCAGGGCGTTCCGCTCCAGGGTGATCTCCGACAACGGTACCCACCTGCTGTGGATTCCCGACAGCTTACAGTTCGAACACCTCCTTTTTGTGGGACGTAGAATGCCGGATGCCGATGATGAAGTCTTCCAGCACTTCAGCCAGGTGCGGGTACTGGATTCCGTAATCAATAATCTTGCGCGCGAGTACGGCACGAAGATCATCCTCTTCCAGGGGGCGGATACGGCGGCCGTGCGCCTGGCCAATCAAAGCCTGAACGAAGAGAAGCGTCGCTTTGGCCGCTAGCCCTTTTGCTCGATCAGGCTCATTACCTCGGCGAAAGAGGTTTCTCCCAGCGATTCAATCAGTTCCCGGTCTTCCTTCTTGAGGGTAACAATGCCGCTTGTGTTCGCCTTTACCTGCTGTGGCGAACGGATGCCGGGGATGACGGTGGACACTTCGGGATAGCTGAGGATATAGCTTAAGGCCAATCCCGTTTTGGTGGTGTTGTATTGCTTGCACAGCGCCCACACGGGCTCCAGGGCTGCAAGAGAGCTTTCTATAACATCGCGCGTCAGGCGGCCCTTGCGATGGTCGTTGGGTGAGAAGGTCGTTTCGCCATCAAACTTACCGGTGAGCAGCCCGAACTGCAGGGGCATGCGGGCAATGATCCCGTAGCCCTTAGCTCCGGCTTCGTGCACCAGCCGGAGCGAGCGCTGGTTGAGCATGTTGAGGACTAACTGGAACCCATGGCCGATATGGTGGCTCATGAAATACTGTGCTTCCGCCGATGGATTAAAGGTGGCCAGCGATATACCCCAGTAGCGCACCTTTCCTTCCTGCTGCAGCTGCTGCATGGCCTGCAGGCAGTCGCCCTCTTCCAGGTGCGAGATCTTGGCGGTGTGCAGCTGGTAGTAGTCGATGGTGTCGCGCTTCAGGCGGCGCAGCGAGGCCTCGCAGGCGCTGAGGATATAATCTTTGGTGTAGTCGGTCGTGAACTGTTCGTTGCGCGCCACGTTGCCCACCTTGGTGGCGATGATGACGTCCTTGTGGTGGAAGAGCTCTTCGCCCAGCAGTGTTTCTGAATGGCCGAGCCCGTAGATGTCGGCCGTATCGAAGAAGTTGATACCGGCGTCCAGGGCTGCCTGTACGGCTTTGCGCGAGGTGCGGTCGTCGGCATCGCCCCAGCCAATAGCGGTATTGCCGATCATGGCGCCACCGCCGATGGCCCAGGCTCCAAAGCCTACGGCACTTACCTGGAGGTCGGTGCGTCCGAATTTTCTGTATTGCATACTACCAATTTAGGAGGGTGTTAGGTAAAGTAGTTTATTTTTGGTGCGCTATATGACAGCAGAAATCAACAGACCCATACGAGTACTGGTAGCAAAGGTAGGACTGGATGGTCATGACCGTGGTGCCAAAGTTATTGCCACCGCCCTGCGCGACGCAGGCATGGAAGTGATCTATACCGGCCTGCGGCAGACACCTGAGATGGTGGTGGCCGCCGCCCTGCAGGAAGACGTGGATGCCATCGGCATCTCCATCCTCTCCGGCGCGCACATGACGGTGTTTCCCAAAGTAATGAACCTCATGAAAGAAAAGGGCATGAACGACGTCCTGCTTACCGGTGGCGGCATCATTCCCGATGAGGATATGAAAGCCCTGCAGCAGCAAGGTGCGGGAAAGCTGTTTGCACCGGGCACTCCGACCAGCGAAATAGCTAACTACATTACCAATTGGGTTAAGGAACACCGGAGCTTTTAAGCTATACGCTTTACGCTGTACGCTATACGTATCAGTCCAAAACTAAACTCAAGCATATGAGAAATTTTAGAGAACTACGTATCTGGCAGAAGGGTATCGACATTGCAGTTAAGACCTATCAGCTTACCGAAACCTTTCCGAAGGAAGATAAGTTCGGTATCGTACAGCAAATGACCAAAGCCGGAGTTTCTATTCCATCCAATATTGCGGAAGGAAGCAGCCGGACAAGTATGAAAGATTACAGCAGATTCATTGAACTATCTATTGGTTCCGCTTTCGAGTTAGAAACACAGATCGTAATTGCCGAAAGGCTTC
>DASWYM010000218.1:0-16775 GCA_036404975.1 Chitinophagaceae bacterium | reverse complement strand
GGCGCCTCCGTCCAGCTTATGGCCCTGGAAGATACCACCCGCCGCCGATCAGGGCTCACCGATGCAGATGGGAACTTCAGCTTTACGGATATAGCCTTTGGTTACCACCGCCTGCAGATCTCTTTTGTAGGCTACCAACCCTTGTCCATTGATAGCATTTACTTCAGGGCAGAACGCTACGACTTTAACCTGGCAGATATCATACTTAAAACCAACTCATCTACCGACCTGGGCGAAGTGATCATTTATGCCGAGAAGCCTCTTATCCAGAGCAAGGATGGCAATATCACCTTCAATGCAGGCGAATCGGCCCTCAGTGCCGGAAGCAGTACCGGCGAGCTGCTGAACAACGTGCCCCTGGTCACCAAGGACCCAACAGGCAAGCTCCTGGTCAGGGGAAAGGAGCCCCGCATCCTGATCGACGACAAGCCGGTGGAATTGAACCAGGAACAGCTGCAGGACCTGCTGGAATCCATGCCGGGCTCTTCCATTGAAAAGATCGAGGTCATGACCAACCCGCCGGCCCAGTATGCCAATGCCGAAGGCGGGGTCATCAATATCACTACCCGAAAGGGCAGGGTAGGGAAGTCGGGGAGGGTGGCCCTTTCAGCAGGCTCCCGGGGGCAGGCCAGCGTGAGCGGTAACTATAATTACCGCAAGCAGGGGTTCTCCATGAATATTAATGCGAGCGCCGCCTATAATGGCTACGAAAGTGAAGCCACTTCCACCCGCACCAATATCTACAAAGACTCTACGAACTTTTTCCGTACCACCAGCGGGTCCGACAACCAGTACCTGCGTCCCAGCTTTAGGGCGCACTTTGATTACGATATTAATAAGCAGCACGCCCTGAACCTGGTGCTGAATTATAACCACAATGACTTTGACAACGTCAACGGTACGGAGTTCCGCAATATTAACCGCTTTGACCAGCTCTTTAAGGTGAGCAACCGCCGGATCAACAGCGTGGGAACAAATTACAACCCCAGTGCCAGCTTTAGTTATACACTGAAAACCAAAAAGCCCGGTGAGTCGTTGCGCTTTATCAGCAGCGCCAACTATTCTATCAGCGACAATACCAGGTCCTTTTACCAGCAGTACCTGCGACCGGACTACAGCTTCTGGTACGACTCCACCCAGCAACAGGTGAATGATAACACCACCAGGAGCTATACCAACCGGCTGAACTATAACCTGCCGCTGTTTAAGAACAAAACCAGTGTATCGTTGGGCGGCTACTACGCTGTTTCCACTTCCGGTATTGCTGCCGACGCTTCCTACAAAGGGCGCAGCAGCGAGAAATGGGAGCCCTTAGCGGCGCTGACCAACGAACTGCGCTTCACCCAGCGCATTACCGACCTGAGGGCCTCGGTAAAGCAGGTGCTGGGGAAAAGCTTTAGTGTCACAGGTGGATTATCGGCCGAGGCCACGCAATTCGAAATCAACCAGTACACAGCCCACATTGATACGGGGAACCATTATTGGAGTTTTCTGCCCTTTGCCAACATCAATAAGTCCTGGAAAGACATTGTAAACCTTTCCCTCTCGTATCGCCGCACCATCAATCGCCCGGGTATAGGGCACCTGAACCCCACTATAGACTTTTCCGACCCCTACAACCTGCGTTTTGGAAACCCGGACCTGCTGCCGTCTATGTCACACAACTTCGACCTTGTGCTGGGACGATCCACCAAGAGCTTTTTTGTCAACCTGGGAGGGGGCTTTAATAAAGTAGAAGACATCTTCAGCCAGATCCGGACACGGGTGGATGACACCACCAAAGTGACCTGGGAGAACATCAACAGCCGCAAAGAATACGAGGTCAGCACCTGGAGCGGCTACACCGCGAGCAAGAAAGTGAAAGTGAACATGAGTGCCAGCTATTCCTATAATGAATATGGAGCAGCCACGAAAGGCCAGAAGTTTAAAGATGGAGGCTCCTTCACCTCCAATCTCAATTGCAACTATCTTTTCAATACGCTGTACAACCTTACCGGCAACTTTACTTATAACCGCTTTGCCAATCCACAAGGCTCGGTGCGCAGCACGCTTAGCATGAACATGGGATTCCAGGCCAAAATGCTGGAAAAGAAACTGACGCTTACCTTGAATATGATCGATCCCTTCCTGCAACAGCAAAGCCGCGTGATCACCTATGGCAGCAACTTTACCCTGGAGAACGTCAATACGACCCAGACACGAAACTTCCGGGTGACGGCCAGCTACAGCCTGTCAAATGCGGCAAAACAGAAGAAGAGCAACGCTCAAAAGGCTAAACAACTGAAGGAATTAACCAAGCCTAAGTAGGCGTATTCACCTTCAGCTTGCCCGCCAGCCAGGAGTCTTTTACCGGGATGATCCAGGAGCGCTCCAGTTCTTCCCGGGTCTGCACCGTGTTGTTGAAGTACGGGGTATCAGCGTTGATGAAGCCGTTATCCCAGGCGTACTGCAGTTGATTCAGGGGCAGTACCTGTACTTTGTCCTTCGTAATAAATGCCAGGTTGCTCCGGTTGAAGAAGTCCACACCAAAGCGCTGCTCCAGGGACTTTACAAAACGCTGCGAGCTATCGGTGCTGCAACCGCCTACGGATACTTCCGACTCGTCGGCCATCAGCACGAGGAACTGTCCAAAGAACAGGTTACCATAAGCCGCTACCTTATCGCCGTGGGAGCGCCATTCGGCACAGAATTTATTGACCAGCTCTTCGATCTCCAGCGCCTCGCTCATCATGAACAACCGGCTGCTCTGGTAGATCCACACCTTACTCCTGGAAGAGAAGTTCTCGGGTAATAAATGTTCAAATTCGAAATTCATCCCGCAAAGGTACTGAGGCATTTACAAAGAGATGTTTAATATTCCACCCTAGGCCAGTGAGGCGGCCACCAGTTCGGCCACATCCAGCACCCGCACGTCGCCCTCTTTTTCAGCGGCCTTCACCCCGTCGGTGAGCATGGTATTGCAGAACGGACAGGCGGAAGCGATAACGGTAGAACCCGTCTCTATGGCCTCGTTGGCGCGCTCCCAGTTCACGCGGATATCGCCTTTTTCCTCTTCCTTGAACATCTGGGCACCGCCGGCGCCGCAGCAGAAGCCCTTTTTACCGCAACGCTTCATCTCCACCAGTTCGGCGTCGAGTGCCTCCAGCACTTTGCGGGGCGCCTCGTAGATGCCGTTGCCGCGGCCCAGGTAGCAGCTGTCGTGGTAAGTGATCTTTTGACCCTTGAAAACATCGCTGTCTTTCAGCTTGATGCGGCCATTATCAATCAGCTCCTGCAGGAAGGTAGTGTGGTGCACCACCTCGTAGGTGCCTCCCAGCTCGGGGTATTCGTTTTTGAAGATATTGAAACAGTGCGGGCAAGTCGTAACGATCTTTTTGACGCCGTAGTTGTTCAGGGTTTGAATGTTCTGATAAGCCATCATCTGGAAGAGGAACTCGTTGCCGGCCCTGCGGGCTGGATCCCCTGTGCAGGCTTCCTCGGTGCCGAGGATAGCAAATGAAACGCCTACTTTATCCAGGATGGTCGCAAAGGCTTTGGTGATCTTCTGGGCTCGTTGGTCAAAGCTGCCGGCGCAGCCTACCCAGAACAATACTTCGGGGGTTTCGCCGCTGGCAAAAAATTCCGCCATGGTTCGTACTTGCATGTAATCGTTTTTTCTTCTGGAACCAAAAATAACGCTTGTACCATCAAGCTCTTCCAATTTTATTATTATTCTACCTTAACCGCATTTGTGGCTATTTTTGCAGCCTTTTATGAGCTGGAAGAGAACCCTTGAAATGATCTCGAACTGGGAACTGTGGCCCTTTGAACTGCGCTATTCCATGATTGCCCCGGTGTGGGGCTGGTATTGTCTTCGTTCCGGCTCGGTATGGTTCTTTACCCCCTCCAACCCAACTCTTACCTTCGGCGGCTTTGAAGGAGAGGATAAACGCGAGATGTATGAGCAGCTGCCACCGGAACTTTACCCAAAGACTATTTATATCGATCCCAGGCAAGAGTACGCCTCGGTAAAGGAACAGATGACCCGTCATGGCTTTACTTTCCCATTTGTGGTCAAGCCCGATGTAGGCATGAAGGGACTGCTTTTCCGTAAGATCGATAACGAACAGGAATTAGAAACCTACCACCAGCGGGTACCATGTCAATACCTTATCCAGGAACTGGTAGAATATCCCCTGGAGATCTCGGTTTTTTATTACCGCTATCCCAACGAGCAAAAGGGTGTGATCAGCGGCTTTATTCAAAAAGACCTCATGGTAGTGACTGGCGACGGCCACAGCACGCTGTGGGATCTGATCAACCAGCACCCCAATGCCCGCTACCGGCTCGAGGAGATGCGCGTTAAGCACAAGGATAGCCTGGAGACCGTTATCCCGGCTAAAGAACGCTACATCCTGACCTATGCAGCCAACCTGAACCGCGGCGCCAAATTTACCAATCTGCAGCACCTTATCGACGGGGATCTGCTGGCCCTCTTTGACAGGCTGAGCCACCAGACCAGCTTTTACTACGGACGCTATGATATCAAGTGTGCGTCCGTGGAAGACCTGAAGAAGGGACGCAACTTCTCGATATTGGAATTCAACGGCAGCGGAGCCGAACCCAATCATGTGTACCACGCGGGCTTCACCCTGTTCCAGGCCTACAGGGTGTTCCTTGCGCACTGGAAGGCACTCTACCGCATTTCCCGGATGAACGCACAGCAGGGTCATGCTTACTGGCCCTTCCTGAAAGGATTGCGCCATATGAAGCAATCCAGCAAACACATGAAGGAACTGGAGGTGTGCGATTCACAAATCCTCGTTTAGGTGTTGAACAAATACAATATTTTCGGGCTATAAGGGCACTGCATGCAAAAGCTGTTTCGCATTTTTATTACGGGAATGTTCATAAGCTTCCTGGGGTCGCTTCCCCTGGGCACCCTGAACGTAGCCATCATGCAACTGTCCATCACCGATGGCATCATGCCAGCCCTGCTCTTCGGCTTTGGATCCCTTACGGCAGAAGTAGTGTATGTACGCCTGTCCCTCATTGCCATGGACTGGATCCGCAAGCAGCATAGGATCCTTAAAATACTCGAGTGGGTTACACTGGCCATCGTGGTGGCCCTGGCCATTTCCAGCTTCTATGCCGCCGTGACTCCCAAAGTCACCAAAAACGTAATTCTCAGCAGCACCCTGAACCGCTACCTGCTGGGCCTGTTCATGAGCTTGCTGAACCCGGTTCAGATCCCTTTCTGGTTCGGTTGGAGCACGGTGCTGTTTACCCGCAAGATCCTGCTGCCTCGTAACCTGCATTATAACATCTACATCGCCGGCATAGGCCTGGGCACCCTGATGGGCAATTTCGTGTTCATCTTTGGCGGAAGACTCATCGCGGACAGCATCAACAACAACCAAAACCTGCTGAACTGGATCATTGGTGGCATCTTTTCCCTTACCGCTCTGATCCAGGTATGGAAGATGACGCACAACAAAGGCATTGAGCACCGCATGGAACACCCCGAAGAAGAAACCCGGAACATGGAGGACAGGGTGGAGGAGCTTGCCAGGGAACATCCGCACAAGCACCCGGATGAGAAAGAGGAGTAAGGTGGAGCTGCGAGCTATGAGCTGCCAGCTGCAAGCTTTGGCCACTTACAGGAAAAACTGCCCTATAGGTCCTTTAACTCCCCTTTTCCCTTCCTAATACTCCTTCTGACAGTCACGAAACCATAGTCAAACACCCAGTTTACAGCGGGGCAACAGGGGGTATAACCCATATATAACCCATATATAAGCCATATATAAGCCATATCTTAAAAGGTATGGGATATATATGGGTTGTATATGGATCAAATATGGCTTGTAAATGGGTTGAAGATGTCTTTTAATGGGCGTAAGCTGGCCGTGAGCAGGGCGTATGGGGACAGAAAACCCGCCTGAATTATATAGCCTCAAAGTCTAAAAGTCTTTAGGGGCCAATAAAAAAGGGCTCTTCAAAAAGCCCTCTTTTTTTAGGAGAAATAGATTGGTTATTGGTTGTTTAATTCAACGGCCCAGTTGGCGCGTTCATCGGGGCTGAATTTCCAGGGGGCGAAGTTGTTTTCGATGTTGCCGTACATGCTGTTCCACTCGCCAGGTTGCTTGCTTTCTTCAAGGGCGAGGTTGCGCTTGAGCTGGTTGATGATGTGCAGCGGGTTGATCAGCACCGGGCATGCCTGTACACAAGCCTGGCAAGAGGTGCAGGCCCATAATTCTTCGGTGGTAATGTAATCATACAGCAAGGTTTTCCCTTCAGCGGTAGTCCCATCTTTTTTATCTCGGGCTCGGCCGATCTCTTCCATGCGGTCGCGGGTATCCATCATGATCTTTCGCGGCGACAGGAGTTTGCCGGTCTGGTTAGCGGGGCAGGCCTCGGTGCAGCGGCCACACTCGGTGCAGGTGTAGGCGTCCAGCAGGTTTTTCCAGGTAAGATCGGGCACGTCCTTGGCGCCAAAGCGGGAAGGAGCTTCCTGGGGCGCATCGGCAGGAACGGTTTCCGGCTGCATAGCGTAGAGCACCTCGCGCTGGATCTCGGGCATATTCTGCATTTGGGCCTGTGGCACCAGGCGGGCATAGTAAGTGTTGGGAAAGGCCAGGATGATGTGCAGGTGCTTCGAATAGGGCAGGTAGTTGAGGAACACAAAGATGCCGGCAATGTGCAGCCACCAGGCGGTGCGCTCAATGCCTACCAGGGTGCCGGAGTCCAGTCCCGCGAACAGGGGGGTGATCAGGCCGGAAACCCAGAAGTTGGCTGTTTGTACTTCGCCGTAATGCCCGTAGCCGCGTAGTTGCAATGCCTTATCCGACGCATTCATGGTCAGGAACAGCGACATGAGGACGATCTCGAAAATAAGGATGTAGTTGGCGTCGCTGCGGGGCCAGCCATTCAGTTCTTTCATGTGGAGGCGACGCACGCGTAACATGTTCCTGCGAATCAGGAAGATGACACAGGACGCCAGCACCGCGAAGGCCAGGATCTCGAAGAAGTTGATGACAAAGGTGTAGAATCCGCCCAGGTAGGGAGCAAAGAGGCGGTGGGTACCAAAGATGCCGTCGAGGATGATCTCGAGTATCTCTATATTAATAATGATAAAGCCGGCGTAGACCAGGAAGTGCAACACCGCCACCAGCGGCTTATCGAACATTCTTTTCTGGCCCAGGGCCATCAGGGCCATATTGCGCCAGCGGGCAGAGGGGTTATCACGGAGGTCTTCATCCCGTCCCAGGTTGATGTTCCGTCGTATGAAAGTTACTTGCCGGGCAAACAACCAGATGGCCACAGCTGCCAGTATGATAAACAAAATTTGTTGCACTAATTGCATGGTAGGTGATTAGATTTGCTAAATTAACGAGTGTAAAAATAACGGATGCAACAAGATATCGCAGCAAGGAATTGTATACTAACGGCCGATCTGATCAACCGTAAGATCCGCCGCATGGCCTTACAGGTGGCCGAAAGCAATACCGAAGAAGGGTCTATTATCATTGCCGGCATTGCAGGCAATGGTGCCGTGCTGGCCCAGAAGCTGGTAGCGGAGCTCCGGCAGGTCAGCTCAATGGAGGTGAAGCTGCTGACCATCCGGCTCAATAAGAAAGAACCCACCCATGCCGCGGTAGATGTGGATACCGATTTCTCCAATAAGGTGATTGTCGTGGTGGATGATGTGGCCAGCTCGGGCCGCACCATGCTCTATGCCCTGAAGCCCTTTCTTTCTTACCTGCCTAAAAAGATACAAACCCTGGTGCTGGTGGAACGCTCGCATAAGCTCTTTGCCGTACAACCCGATTACGTTGGTCTGTCGGTGTCCACTACGCTGCAGGAACACATTACCGTCGAGACAGAAGGAGAGGAGATCACCGGGGCCTGGCTGCACTAAAAGTAGAGGGCGTGCACTTTCAGCTTGCCCCGCGACAGTTCCAGGGCCGGCGCCGGCAGCTTCAGCATATTTAAGATGGTAAAGGCGGTGCGTACCACCTTGCTGTTGGTCCGGATCTTCGACAGGTCGATATCGGGCGAGAGGTACCATTGCCGGTGGCGCACAATATCGCTGCGGTCAAAGGTGATGTTGCCGTTTTTATCGTAGGCCCGGTTCTCAAATCCGCCCAGCATGCCGGCAGCTCCATAGCCTACCGCTATATTCAGCCACGCCGGGAATCGGGACCCCGGAAAGAAGGAGCGGGGGTTGGCACTCAGCCAATAGGTTTGTCCATTATAATCTTTCAGCAGCCGCTCGGCCGTGGTTGTTCCAAAAAGATCATCGGCCCTGGGTTCCAGGTCACCGTAGTGCTTTACATGCCCCGAATACTTGTATAAAATACGCTGTTCGCGCCAGCCCAGTTCCTGGGCCGTATACAGGGCGGTGCCCAGCGTATTGGCGCCCACATCGGCCCAGCTCCAGCCCCATTCGGCCGAATGGGCATCGAGCATCTCGATGATCATTACGTAGCTGAAGGCGCTGCCGCTGCCCAGCAGGATCGGTCCGTCGCCTTTGACGCCCGCCCAGCGCCAGGCCGAAGTAAGTCCCCGGGTCAGGTTATAAGTGCTCCAGGCATGACCTACTTTGTCCATCTGCTGCCACTCGCGGGCGTCGTTGAAGGTGTGGAAAGAAGTTTGGGGATAATTCTTGTACCATGCTTCGTTCAGCAGCACCAGCGAGCCGGTGTAAGAGGTAGCCGAGATGCCGCCGATAAGCCATTTGCGCCCGGTGTGATGGTGAAGAGAGGGTTTGACCGGCAAGGAATCCTGTGCAGCGGAAGGGAAGGATAACAGTACAGCGGCCAGTATGGTAAAATAAATAGTTCTCAACCGGCCAAAATTAGAGAGTTTAGGATAAAGAACAGAAATTTGCAAAACGCCTAAATTCGAAGCGTAAACTAAAACAACTAAATACAGAAAGATGGATGCAGCAATAGAGCAAAAAGTGCAAAGCTGGTTAAATGGCAACTACGACGAGGAGGTAAAAGCAAAGATCCGGGAGATGCAAAGCGCCGATGGCGATGAGTTGGCCGATGCGTTCTACCGCAACCTTGAATTTGGTACCGGCGGCTTGCGCGGTATCATGGGCATTGGCACCAACCGGATGAATAAATATACCGTGGGGATGGCTACCCAGGGCTACGCCAATTACCTGAAGCAATCTTTCCCGAACGAAACGATCAGCGTGGCCATAGCCCACGACAGCCGCAACAACAGCCGCTTTTTTGCGGAGACGGTAGCCAATGTATTTGGCGCCAACGGCATCCAGGTTTACCTTTTCGAAGAGATGCGGCCCACCCCGGAGCTTTCCTTTGCCATCCGCCATCTCGGCTGCAAGGGCGGCGTGGTGTGCACCGCTTCGCACAATCCCAAAGAATACAATGGCTACAAAGCCTATTGGGTCGATGGTGGCCAATTGGTGCCTCCCCACGATAAGAACGTTATTTCCGAAGTAGAAAGAATCCACAGCGTGGATGACGTAAAGTGGAGCGGTGGCGAGCAGAATATCAAACTCATTGGAAAGGAGCTGGATGAGGCCTATATCCAGATGGTGAAGAGCCTGAGCGTGTACCCGGAGATTATCCGACAGCAAAAGGACTTGAAGATCGTGTATACGCCGATCCATGGTACCGGTATCAAACTAGTGCCCCAGGTGCTGAAAGAATACGGCTTTGAGAACGTGCACATCGTGGAAGAGCAGGCTACGCCCGACGGCAACTTCCCTACGGTGGTTTATCCTAATCCCGAGGAAAGCGAGGCGATGAGCATTGGCCTGAAGCAGGCTGAAGCCATTGATGCCGACATCCTGCTGGGTACCGACCCGGACAGCGATAGGGTGGGTATTGGCGTAAAGGATAACCAGGGTAAGTGGATCCTGCTGAACGGGAACCAAACGGCTGTACTGGCCTTTAATTATATGATCGAGAGCCGCAAGCAGAAAGGCATTGCCCAGCCGAACGATATGGTGATAAAAACCATTGTGACCACTGATATGATCGACAACTTTGCCGCCCGAAACGGCGTAAATTGCTATAATGTGTTGACGGGCTTCAAGTGGATTGCCGAGCTCATCCGTGAAAAAGAACCCAACGAACATTATGTAATAGGTGGCGAAGAAAGCTATGGGCTTATGATCGGTGACAAGATCCGCGACAAGGATGCGATCTCTGCCGTAGCCATCCTGTGTGAAATGGCCGCCTATGAGAAGTCGCAGGGTCGCAGCCTTTACCAGAAGCTCATCGACCTGTACGTAGAGTACGGTTGCTACCAGGAGCACCTGATCTCCATTACAAAGAAGGGTATGAACGGCCAGCAGCAGATCGCCGAGATGATGGAACGCTTCCGCTCCAACCCGCCGCGGCAGTTAGGTGGCAGCAAGGTGGTGGAACTGCTGGATTACCAGCTTCAGAAGAAAACAAAGCTGGAGAACGGCTCAACCGAGGATATCCAATTGCCCAAGTCGAACGTACTGCAGTTTATCCTGGAGGACGGCAGCAAGATCAGCGCCCGCCCCTCTGGTACAGAGCCCAAGATCAAGTTCTATTTCAGCGTGCGGACCGAACTTGCTTCTGCCGACCAGTATGAAGTGGTAAAAGCCCATCTGATGCAGAAGATTGAAACAATTATCAAAGAGATGGACCTGTAACCCGGGAACCGGGTAATCTATAAAAGAAGAAAAGTGCTCAGCGGAGCACTTTTTTTCTTTAGGCGGATGGACTTAATATTTTTATAGCAGGCAGTCGTTATTATTTCGTGTTAACAGTACAAAGAAACATCGAAAAAGGGCATGCCTGGGATAAAATCGGTGGAAACCCTTATTTGGACGATGAAAACCACTTATAAGGGCGTCGCTTTGCGAAAGGGTAGGATACGGGGCACTTTTTGTTTATATAAACGGTAGGAATCACCAAATAGCTCTACCAGCTTTTTCTCTTCCAGGTTGATCCCTATAAGCGTATATATAGTAATAATTAAGTTGGCAATAACCAGTGACAGGTAGGGCAACACGATTGAGAGGCCCCAGATAAACATAAAGGTGCCCAGGTAGAGGGGATGGCGCACATACTGGTGGATATCGGTGATCATTAACTCAGCCCCGGCCTTCTCAGGCTCTACCAGCGTACGCAGGCCGCTGAGGCTCATAAAGTATTTACGGATACAGAACAGCATAAGGCTTAAGCCTGCCAGGGTAATGAGGCCGCCGATGATCTTTAGTGCCGGGAAGCCGGTATAAAGAAGGGGAGAGGCCATACGTACCTGGTAAAGGAGCACGACCACCAGGGTCACAAAGGCAAAAAGGGTATAAAAGAGCCTGTAGTGCACTGCCAGGCGTCCCAGGCGCTGCGACAGCCAGGTCTTCACGGTCGTATGGGCCAACAAACTGTGGAGCATGCCGTACCCTATCCAAAGCACCGCCAGTATGATATGCTCTTTTATCATTTTATAAAAATACAATTTGGTGACGGCAAGTTTGTCATGCCCACTATATTTGCGCCATGAGAAAATATGAGGACTCTTACCGCCATAAGGGCCTGAGGAAGAAGCTTGTAGACCTGCTCCGTGGGAAAGGGATAACCAATGAGAAAGTACTGGAAGCTATTGATCGGATCCCAAGACACTATTTCCTTGATTCTGCTTTTGATGAAGTAGCTTATGAAGACCGCGCTTTCCCTATCGGGGAAGATCAAACCATTTCTCATCCCTACACCGTTGCCTACCAGACCCAGTTGCTGGACGTAAAGCCATTCAATAAGGTGTTGGAGATCGGCACCGGCAGTGCTTACCAGGCCTGTGTACTGGCTGAACTGGGCGTTCAATTGTGCACCATCGAGCGGCAAAAGAAACTCTTTGAATATAACAAGAAGTTTGAGTTCCTGCGTAAGTACCCCAATATTAAATTCTTTTATGGCGATGGCTTTGAAGGCTTGCCCACCTATGCACCCTTTGACAAAGTGATCATCACGGCTGCAGCGCCCTTTATCCCACCCAAGCTGGTGGCCCAAATGAAGGTGGGCGGCGTAATGGTAATTCCTATTGACAGTGGTGACGCGCAGACCATGAAGCGCATCACCAAGATGGAAAACGGGACCCTGAAAGAGGAAATATTCGAGCGGTTTAGTTTTGTTCCGATGCTGGTGGGGAAGAACGATTAAGTTCGGAGGCTCCATTTTTATTTGTATTTTTCGACTCATTAACTGCTTATGCGCATCGTACCATTCCTTATATCCACCTTACTAACGGTTAGTCTCATCTATCTTTTGAACAGCCGGTGGGGTAGCCTGCCGCCCATTGGGAAGTTCCTGAGTCCCCAGCAGGGCTTCTGGCAAAATGCCGAAGCCACGGATCATAACTTCAATGCCGACCTGAAATTCCCCCAGCTGAAGGGGAAAACGAAAGTATATATTGATGACAGGCTGGTGCCTCACGTTTTCGCAGAGCAGGAGGAAGATGCCTACTTCGTACAAGGTTACCTGCATGCGAAGTTCCGTTTATGGCAAATGGAATTCCAGACCTTTGCGGCGGCCGGCAGGGTGAGCGAAGTGCTGGGCAGTGATCCGCGCTTTCTGCGCTTCGACCGTGAGCAAAGAAGGCTGGGTATGGTGTATGGTGCCGAAAACAGTTTACGAACCATAGAAGCCGACCCACTGGCCAGGGCGGCAGCAGATGCCTATACTGCCGGGGTGAATGCCTATATATCCTCCCTGACCGAAAGCCAATTGCCGCTAGAGTATAAGTTGCTGGACTATAAGCCTGAGCGCTGGAGCAATTTGAAAATCGCCCTGTTTCTCAAGGCAATGACCAAAGACCTGGCGGGCTATGAAAGGGACCTGGAGTTTACCAATTCCAAATCGGTTTTTTCGGTGGAGGAGATGAAAAAGCTTTTCCCGGAAGTATCAGATTCTTCTATGCCCATCATACCGAAGGGAACAGCCTTTACGGCTCCTACCGCCATCCCGGTGAAACCGGCAACGGCGGATTCGCTCTATTTCGGGAAAGACACCGTGCTGAATGTGACCGAGGTAAATAAGCCCGACCCATTCAATGGAAGCAACAACTGGGCAGTGGCCGGCTCCAGGACCCGTAGCGGCGCTCCTATCCTGGCCAACGATCCGCACCTGGGCCTGACACTTCCTTCCATCTGGTTTGAAATGCAGCTCAGCACACCACGGTTCAATGCTTATGGAGTTACCTTTCCCGGCACTCCCAGCATCATCATTGGCTATAATGACCATATTGCTTTCGGTTTTACCAATGCAGGCCGTGATGTAAAAGACTATTACAGTATCCGCTTTAAAGATGACACGCGGCAGGAATACTGGTATGACAGCACCTGGCAGCCCACCACCCTAAAAATAGAAGAGATCAGGATAAAAGGGGCGCCGGCAGTACTTGACACCGTTGTCTACACTGTCTTTGGTCCTGTGATGTATGATCAGAGCTTTGTCATCGACTCTACCAACAATACGGCTTTGGCAGTGCGGTGGAGTGCCCATGATCCATCCAATGAGCCCGCCATGTGGCTTCAGCTAAATGGAGCAAAAGACTATAATGATTATGCCGAAGCCATTAAAGGCTTTTCCGCTCCGGGGCAGAACATGCTTTTTGCCTCCAAAGCCGGCGACATTGCCATCTGGCAGCAAGCAAAATTCCCTGCGCGCTGGGAAGGACAGGGGCTTTATATTATGCCGGGAGAGGACAGCACTTATATGTGGCAGGGATTCATACCGCAGGAAGAAAACCCGCATATCCTAAACCCTGCCAGCGGCTTTATACAAAGCGCGAACCAGAGGCCGGTGGATTCCACCTATCCACATTTCATTCCCGGGCACTACCACGATGCAAGGGGCATTGCGGTGGAGACACGATTAAGAGATATGCAACAGGTGACACCCGAGGACATGAAGCTCCTGCAAAATGATGTCTTCAGCCCTACGGCCCAGGATGCAGTGCCGTTTTTACTGAAGTACGTAAATGCCCACACCCTAAACTCCACGGAAAACCGCTTCCTGCAGGAAGTACAAAATTGGGACTATTATGCACAGGCCGAGTCGAAAGCCGTAACCATTTACCAGGCCTGGATGGATAGCCTGGAGTCGGTAGTCTGGACTGATGAATTTTCCAGGGTTAAAGGCGCCTATGTGTTGCCTGATGAGCAGATCTTACTGGAGGCTCTTCTAAAAGACTCCGCTTTTCGGTATATTGATGACATCAACACCCCGGATACCGAAACGGTGAACCAGCAGGTCACTAAAGCACTCCGGATGGCAGTGTCGGGATTTGGCGGCAACCTGGATAATGAAAAGCTCGTGTGGTGGCAGTATCGGAATCCGACTATCTATCATATTCTGCGAACCGTGACGCCTTTTGCCCGCAGTGGCCTGAAAGTAGGAGGGTGGGGGAACACCATCAATGCCATGAAGGTAACACACGGGCCCAGCTGGCGGATGATCGTTCACCTGACCGAGCCCACCGAAGCGTACGGAGTTTATCCTGGCGGGCAGAGTGGGAATGCCGGTAGTATGTACTATGATAACTTCATCGATCAGTGGTCAAAAGGCGAATACTACACGTTGTGGCTGATGAAAGAAAGTGAGGCTTCCGATAAACGGATCAAATGGACCATGACCTTTTCCAACTCCTAACAATTCTAATATGCGATTTGTCTTAGCCACCTTATTGATAGCCGTTACGAGTTTTATTGCCGGGCTTTACCTGCCCTGGTGGAGCATCGCCATCGTTGCATTCCTGATAGCTTTCCTGGTCCCCCAGGGCATTGGCCGGAGCTTTCTTTCGGGTTTTGCCGGTATTTTTTTGCTTTGGGGCGGGCTGGCGCTTTGGATCGACGCAGCGAACGAAAGCATTCTTTCCCAGAAAATAGCCCAGTTGTTTATGTTAGGTGGCCACTCTATACTGTTGATCCTGGTTACGGCACTGGTAGGAGCCTTGGTTGGCGGTTTTGCCGCTATGAGTGGCGCCTCCCTGCGGCCCCGTAAGTGGAGTGGTATTTAACCACCAGGACATAAGTAACGGGCAATTTACGTTAATGGATAGAGGATAATTGCTCATTTTAAGTACCAAAGCGAATTGAAATAGGTAAGGAACTTCTAAATTTGCAGGGAATAACCTTATAAATTCATCGTTATGGCACTCACCTCTACAACCATTAAACCTGTTGAAAAAACTCAAGAGCCGTCTAACCCTATTTCTGTTGACAATACTGCACCGGTACTGGCAGCTCTCGTATTATCCGTTTACGCTGCCCAGAAGAGCCGCAAGCAGCTGAATAAATTAAAGCGCCAGGCACTGGTGGCTTTATTTAAGCACAGGGTACAGCATTCCTTTAACCGCGTGGCTTCGCTGTTCGGCAAGAAGGCTCCTCAAAGTATATCGAACCGCACACTCTTATATATCCTGCTTGGCCTGGCCGTGTTAATCCTATTATTTGTGGAGCCCATTGCGGCTATTGTACTTCTATTATTAGGAATATTACTGGTTTTATTGATGAAGTAGGGCTGTTTTTCACAATATTTTCGCTGCTTCAGCTCTTATCTTTGCGCCGTTCAGAAATTTTGTTCACCAGGCAAGTGTCCTTAAAATTTCCAATTAATGGCTGTATTACACAATAGAATCTCTCAAAAGGAGCTGAAGCAGCGTTTGCTTCAGGAGACCGAACACCGTACCACGATTTCCTTTTACCAGTATTTCCCCATTTCCGATCCGCAGGCTTTCCGCGATGAGTTGTACCAGGCCCTGAATACCCTGAAGGTGTTTGGCAGGATCTACGTGGCAGCTGAAGGCATCAATGCACAGATCAGTGTGCCGGACAGCAACTTTGAAAGCCTTAAAAAATATCTCTATACCATAGAGCCGTTGAATGGCTTGCGGCTGAATATTGCCGTAGATGATGACGGAAAGTCTTTCTGGGTATTAAAGATCAAGGTCCGTGATAAAATTGTAGCCGATGGGATTGAAGATCCGAAGTTTGACATGAACAACCGGGGCAAGTACGTGAATGCGGAGCAATTCAATGAGCTTACCAATGATCCCAATACCATAGTAGTGGATATGCGCAACCACTATGAATATGAAGTAGGGCATTTCGAAAATGCCATTGAAGTACCCTCTGACACGTTCCGGGAACAACTGCCTATGGCTGCCGAAATGCTGAAAGATGCCAGGGATAAGAACATCATCATGTACTGCACGGGGGGGATTCGTTGCGAGAAAGCCAGTGCTTATATGCTGCACCAGGGTTTCAAGAATGTTTTTCACCTGGAGGGGGGCATCATTCACTATGCCAACCAAGCTAAAGAAAAAGCCATTGCCAATAAATTCAAGGGCAAAAACTTTGTGTTTGACAACCGGCTGGGTGAGCGGATCACCGATGAGATCATTGCCCGCTGCCATCAGTGCGGACAACCAGCAGACACCCATGTAAACTGCGCTAACGAAGGCTGTCATTTATTGTTCATACAATGCGATGAATGTGCAAGAAAGTACCAGGGCTGTTGCAGCACCCAGTGCCAGGAGGTGGTCAACTTACCGGCAGATCAGCAAAAAGAATTGCGCAAGGGTATAGATAAGAGTAGTAATATCTTTAATAAATCCAGAAAGAGGCTCAGGCCCCGGCTGAATGAATTATAAAATAAAAGAGCGCAATAGCGCTCTTTTATTTGTACTATTTCAGTGATTGCAGTGCGGCCGTTATCCGGTTAAAAGTTTCCTCTTCAGAGAGCGATTCCGGAATAAACGTTAAACCGGTGACAGCTTCGTAT
>DASWYM010000217.1:0-6061 GCA_036404975.1 Chitinophagaceae bacterium | reverse complement strand
TTCCTCCCTCCGCATCACAGCTTCATCTCGGGGATGTCGCCTTCGGCAATAAGACGGCCGGCGGTTTTGGTCATGATCTCTTCTACGGAGACGCCGGGGGCATGCTCCAACAGCTTGAAGCCTTCGGGGGTGACGTCCAGCACCGCCAACTCGGTAACTATCTTTTTCACACAGCCCACGCCGGTGAGGGGCAGGGTACACCGGGGCAGCAGCTTCGACTCGCCTTTGGGGTTGGTGTGCATCATGGCCACAATGATGTTGCGGGCCGAGGCCACCAGGTCCATGGCGCCGCCCATGCCCTTGACCATCTTGCCGGGGATCTTCCAACTGGCAATGTCGCCGCGCTCGCTCACTTCCATGGCGCCCAGCACGGTTAGATCCACCTTGCCTGCGCGGATCATGCCGAAGCTCTCCGCACTGTCGAAAAAGGCGCCGCCAGGCAGAATGGTGACGGTTTCTTTGCCGGCGTTAATGAGGTCGGCATCGATTTCATCCTCGTGGGGGTAAGGGCCCATGCCCAGCATGCCATTTTCGCTTTGCAGCATGATCAGCATGCCTTCGGGAATATAGTTGGAGACCAGGGTGGGAATACCGATGCCTAAGTTGACATACATGCCGTCGCGCAGCTCCTGGGCGATGCGTTTTGCTATTCCGTATTTATCTAATGCCATACGATGAAGTGCTTAGGATTATTAGGGTTGGTTATGGTTTAATTGAACGGTGCGGCGCTCGATGCGTTTTTCGTAGTCGGTGCCCTGAAAGATGCGGTGCACGTAGATGCTCGCCACATGTATTTGGTCGGGATCAAGTTGCCCGGGTTCCACCAGTTCCTCCACTTCGGCAATGGTGATAGTGCCCGCCCTAGCCATGGAAGTAGAGAAATTGCGCGTGGTCTTTCGGAACACGAGGTTGCCATACTTATCGCCCTTCCAGGCCTTCACAATGGCAAAGTCGGCGTGGAGGGCGTGCTCCATAAGGTATTTCTTGCCGTTGAACTCGCGCACTTCTTTCCCTTCGGCCACTTCGGTGCCGTAGCCCGCCGGGGTAAAAAAGGCAGGGATACCCATGCCGGCCATCTGGATACGGGTGGCAAGCGTGCCCTGGGGTATGAGGTCCACTTCCAGTTCGCCGCTGAGCAGCTGGCGCTCAAACTCGGCGTTCTCGCCCACGTAAGAGCTCATCATCTTTTTGATCTGGCGGGTCTTTAGCAGCAAGCCCAGCCCGAAGTCGTCCACCCCCGCGTTGTTGGAGATGCAGGTCAGGTCCTTTACGCCCTTTTGAGCCAGGGCATTAATGCTGTTTTCGGGAATGCCACAGAGGCCAAAGCCACCCAGCATAATGGTGGCGCCGTCTGTAATATCGTGCAAGGCATCGGCTGCATTGGCGTACACTTTATTCATATGCAAACATTGTATCCTTCAAATATAAGGATACCGCGCCTGAGAAAAAGTGCGATTTACTGGATCATGGGTGCAGGTCCGGCGCCCGGTGAGGTGTAGCCGCGTTTCTGCAGCGAGTCAAACACCGGCTTGAGCAGGTCGGGGCGCGACTGGTAGTATTTAAAACTCTTAGTGAAGGTAGCCTGGTCGGTCCGGTGCAGCTTTAACACCTGCTGATACAGTCGCACGCTGCTGTCGAAGCGGTTGATGGAAGTATCCTTCGAATGCTGCAGGGCCACCATTTCATCGGCGCGCAGCATGTCCCAAAGCACGGATTCCATTTTCTCTTTGGGTAGCACACCCTTTGGCAATTTGCGCCCGTTGTTGCAGGACACGGCCAGCAGCAGCAGCACTGCCATCAGGTACATTCTCATTTCAGTTCTTTGTAGGTAGCGGTATTGGTAATATCGAGCTTCACCAGCAGGTCGCGGGCACGGGTACGGGTGTCGGTGTCGGCCCGGGAGAACAGCTTGGCAATCTCGTTGCTCTTGCCCTGGAAGAACACAGGCAGGAACATGGAGTTAGGGTTGTCCCTGTTCAGGGTATTCAGGAAGGTAAGGGCATTCAGCACCCCATTGCGGGCTTCCTTTTCGTCTTCGACCATCTTATCCATACCGGCGCGGTAATAAGTATAAAGGGCATCGTGTGCAAGCGCAAAGCGGCTATCGGTGAGGTTCTCGATCAGGCGGTAGCGGTTGCGCAGCCCATCGAAAGTTTTCCACCCGGCGATGTCGCGACTTTCCGGTGCATTGTTGACAATGCTTAGCGCTTTCTGGTAATAGGGATCGCCGCCACGGGGGGCGAAGGAATCATAGTCGAGCCCCAGGATGATGTTCACGTAATAGGCCAGTACCGCCGTGAGGTTGGCCGCCAGGGGGTCGTTGCCCTGCACGCGGTTCTCGTTGAATTCTATGGGTTGGAACTCTACGTACTTAAACACAAGCTCGTTGTCCTGGAAGTTGATCAGGGGCGACTCATAGGAGGAGCCGTATACCGGGCGGGCGGCCTGCACGGTGAGCGAGCCTTTGAAGACGTTGTTGCCCTTGTCCTCATCAAGGGTGATCAGGAAATTGCACTTGATCTTTTCGTTGGGCTGGTAGGTGTCGCTCGTCCACTTACGATTGTTCAACCAGGTGTTCAGTGCCGTTTGCAGGCTCTGGAACACCTTCTTATCCACCTGGGTGCTCACCTTGCCGGCCTGGACCGTCAGGCGGGCCTGCAGTTCCTGGGCCCGTGCCCCACCCGCCAGGGCGAGTACCACGAGAAGGGAGAAAAGCTTTTTACTCATTTATATAGTTCGGTTATAGAGTCTACAATATCTTTTGCTACCAGTTCCTTTGACTTCGTGTCAAACTGTTTTTCCCGGCCATCACGATAAAAGATGGTCACCCGGTTAGTGTCGCCTCCAAAGCCGGCGCCCTGGTCGTTGAGCGAATTGAGCACCACCATATCGGCGTTCTTGGCCTGCAGTTTCTTCAGGGCATTGTCTTTCTCGTTCTCGGTCTCGAGGGCAAAGCCCACAAGCACCTGCTTACCACCTTTATCCTTTCCAAGAGAAGCAAGGATATCGTCGGTCTTTTTCAGCTCGATGGTCAGCCTGGCTTCCTTCTTTTTGATCTTCTGGCCACTCACCTCCACCGGGGTATAATCGGCTACGGCGGCGGCCATCACGGCAATGTCGTAGTCCTTGTTCTCCTGGCAGGCGAGGAACATCTGGCGGGCTGTAGTGGCCTTTACCAGGTGAATAGCCCTGCTCCTGTTTTTAATGGCTACCGGACCGGACACCAAGGTCACTTCGGCGCCCCGGCTGGCCAACTCATCGGCGATGGCATAACCCATCTTCCCCGAGGAATGGTTGCCTATAAAACGAACTGGATCAAGGGCTTCGTATGTAGGCCCGGCAGTTACCAGGGCCTTTTTACCTTTTAGCTCGTCTTTTTTGCTAAAGTAAGCCTGCAGGTATTCCATAATAGCTTCCGGCTCGGCCATCCGCCCCTCTCCCACCAGCCCGCTGGCCAGCTCGCCGTAGGCTACAGGGATAATGGAACAGCCATGGCTGCGCAGGGCCTCCAGGTTCTTTTTGGTGGTGGGATGGTGCCACATGTCCTCGTCCATGGCGGGGGCCACTGTAACCGGGCAGGTGGCGGAAAGATAGGTAGCTAGCAGCAGGTTGTCGCACCCGCCAGAAGCCATCTTGCTTAAGGTATTGCAGCTAAGAGGGGCCATCAGCAGCACATCGGCCCAGCGGCCCAACTGTACGTGGTTGGCCCACGACGCCTCGTCAAAGAGGTCCACCAGCACCGGCGACCGGGAAAGCGTAGATAAGGTGAGCTTCGATACGAAATCCGTAGCGGCCTGAGTCATGATCACCCTGACTTCGGCGCCTTCCTTTATCAGAAGACGGACCAGTACGGGTATCTTATAGGCGGCAATGGAGCCGGTGATCCCGATGAGTATTTTCTTCCCTGTAAGCATGTCCGGTGCTAAAATACTATATAAAAAAAGAAAAGCGATGGTCCTCCCATCGCTTTTCAACTAGTTAGCCGACCTCTTATTGGAACAGGTCGTCTGTATTCTTGCGGTGATAGATCTTATCGTCGAAGAACTCCTGGGTAGCCAGCAGGGCCGGGTTAGGCATCCGCTCATAGGCTCGGGAGATCTCTATCTGCTCCTTGTTCTCGTGGATCTCTTCCAGGCTGTCGGTATGGCTGGCAAATTCTTCCAGCTTATTGTGCAGCTCTTCTTTCAGTGTGATATTGATCTGGTTAGCTCTTTTACCAATAATAGAGATCGACTCGTATAAATTACCAGTCTTCTTTCTCAGCTCGTTGAGGTCACGAGTCTCTACATTGTTTGTAGTGCTGGTGCTAAGTTGACGTCTTAGACGGCTCATTTGCTATGTTTTTAATATTAGTCTGAGATAAACTCAAAAATTGTTCTACTTCTTTGGAAAAGGCGCTCTCGGGAAAGCGGTCCATAAAATTATGCGATTCTTCCACCACCTTGCCGTAGCGCTCTTCCTTCTTCTCTTCGATGCTCAGCTCGGCAAAGCGATAATACGATTTTATGGACATATATTTATACTCATCCTGCTTGTTCGAGTCGGGATAAGCATTCATCAGGGCCTCAAAGGCCGTGGCGGCAGCCCGGAACTGGCCCAGGTCAAAGTATAGCTGGGCGGCTTTATAATCCTTCAGCTCCAGTTTACCACGCAGCTCCTCAATGATCTTGGCGGCTTCTTCGTTGCGGGTAGAGCCGGGGTGGGTATTGATAAAAGTCTGCAGCATCCCCATAGCCTTGATCGTATTGGTCTGATCCAGCTCGGCCTTGGGTGACTGCCTGTAGAAGGTATAAGCCCTCATGAAGTCAATCTCCTCAGCACGGGCGCTGTTGGGGAACACTTCCAGATAGGTCTTGAAAAGGTTCTCGGCGTTGAGGTAATCCCTCATATAATACGCCGTATAGGCATATTTATAATAGATATCCTCGAACTCTTGCTGTCCCTTATAATAAGGAATGATATCCTCATAAACCTGCTGGGCCTGGGTGTACTTCTTTTTAGCATAGTACTGCTCGGCCATCCGCAGCTTATAAGCCGCGTCGGTGCTCTTCAGCACCTTATTGATGCCCTGGCAACTCACCAGTAATATAGATGCCAATAAAATGTAGAGAAATCTCATAGAAGCGTGCAAAGGTAAATAGATTAAGCAAATATTCCCCATTTATCCCTAAAGCCCATCTTATTTACGTTAAGATTTATGTAAACGTTAAACAAAAAACCCTCCGCAAGGGAGGGTTTTTGCTATGTGTTAAAGTTCATTACTTACCTCTTCTCAGGTTCGGGTGCGGAGCAGGTACCGTGTTCGGTCCCTGGTCTTCACCGGTTGCAGCACGCAGGTCAACGGTGTTGCAATCACCACCTTCCTGAGCGTACAGGAATACGAAGCGGTCAGCGCTGATGCCTTCTCTTTCTACCATGTAGTTGATAACGGCATTTACGCGATCCCAGCTGCGCTGCTGCTCGCTCTTGTTCGAAGCGCAATAACCGGTTACTACAACGCGGCACTCAGGGTTGTTGCGCATGCGGGCAGCTACAGAAGCCAGCAGGCTACGGGCGTCGTCGTTCAGGGTTACGCCATTGCCGGAGAAGTTGATGCTTGGCAGAGCACCCAGGGCGTTCACGCAGCTGGTGTCTACTCTTGGACCACAATCTTCAGGGCAGGGGCACTTACCAACACCATCAGCGTCAACAGGCTGACATACAGTCGGTGTAACCAGTTCTTTATCGCGGCAATCAGGAACGCCGTCACCATCTGTATCGCGGCTCACACCGTGAGAGTCAACAGGGCAGCCCGGAGGAGTTTGCTCCTGGTCGAACTGGTCGGTTACGCCGTCGCCATCGCTATCAGGCAGTACGGGCTTGGGCAGACGCATCAGGCGGGGGTTGCGGATCTCGCTGTAGGCGTAATCCAGCGGGTTCATCCACCACAGCGGCTCCACAGATTTAGCACCCAGGTTGATGTTCAGGCCTACAGAAAAGAAGTTGTAAGCATCATAGTCCTGCGTCAATACGGCATCACCATGAGCTTGCTCCTGCCAGCGCTGACCGTCGATCAGGTCAT
>DASWYM010000216.1:0-3823 GCA_036404975.1 Chitinophagaceae bacterium | reverse complement strand
TATCACCCCAACGCAGCACACCTTGATGTGTATGCGGAGCGGGTACGGGCATTTAAAGGAGCCTATGCTCTTTGGAAAGAACTATTCTAACGGATCATATACACGCTCATGGAAAGGTTAAAAAATATTGTACTGCGCGGCGCGGAAAACAAACCCCTGGCCCTGGATATCTTTTACAAGGACAAAGAACCGCAGCCGGTCGTCATCTATGCCCATGGATTCAACGGATTTAAGGACTGGGGCAACTTTGACCTGGTTGCCCAACGGTTTGCAGAAGCTGGCCTGGCATTTGTCAAATTCAACTTCTCCCACAACGGTACCACCCCCGAAAAACCGGAGGAGTTTGTCGACCCGGAGGCGTTCGGCCTCAACAACTACACGCGGGAACTTTATGACCTGCAGATTGTGATCGGCTGGGTGGTGAATAGCGCCGCGCAGGAGGGTAGTCCTATTGACCCGGACAGGATCTTCCTGGTGGGCCACAGTATGGGTGGCGGCATCGTGTTGCTCAAGGCGGCCGAAGACCCGCGGGTAAAGGGGGTGGCTACCTGGGCCTCCATCTCCGAGTGCAAAACCCCCTGGGGCAGCTGGAATGCCGGGCGCCTGGAGGAGTGGAAGCGCACGGGTGTGCAATACGTTACCAACAGCCGCACCAAACAGGATATGCCCTTGTTTTACCAGCTCTACGAAGACTACCAGGCTCACCAGGAACGTCTCGACATAAAGGCCGCCGTAAAGCGCCTCTCCATCCCCCTGCTTATTTGCCACGGCACCCACGACGAGGCTGTTTCCATCATCAATGCCTACGAGCTGCATGCCGCCGCTAAAGACGCCGAGCTCTTCGAAGTGGACTCCGACCACGTCTTTGGACGCAAACACCCCTGGACCGGGGAAACCCTGCCCGCCGCCATGCAGCAGGTGGTGAATAAGACTATCGAGTTTTTTAAGAAGATCAGCGGGAAGGAATGAGTGGTGAATGATGAGTGATGAGCGGGGTTTATAGTTCTGGGTTTTGATTTAGAGTTAATAGTCCGTGAAGACTGGATGGTGGTTAAAAAGAGTGCCGGTACCATGACCAAAAACAGGAAAAAGATGTATAGGTGTTTGTAGGCAAAGTGCCGGTTCCGCAATACATTTATGTCATGAAACGTCGTTCTTTCCTGCAGCATACCGGAGCACTTGGTGCCGGTTTGTTTCTAAACAGGTTCTCTGCTTTTGCAGCGGCTACACCATACCCGGAAGTAAGGGTGCCCTTGTCCGCCCGGAAGTTTACCAGCGCAGCGGTAGAAAAGACCATAGCTACATTCAAAGCAGGAGTGAAGAACCCTGAACTGGGCTGGCTGTTCGAGAACTGTTTTCCCAACACGCTCGATACCACGGTCTTTCACGAAACCCGGGACGGGAAGCCCGATACCTATGTGATCACCGGTGATATCGATGCCATGTGGCTGCGCGACTCCTCGGCGCAGGTGTGGCCATACCTGCAATTGGTTGGGCAAGACAAGCCCCTGCAACAGCTCGTAGCCGGCGTAATCAACCACCAGACGAAGTGTGTCTTAAAAGACCCTTATGCCAATGCGTTTTACAACGACCCGGAGAAAAGAGGAGAGTGGACCAAAGACCACACCAATATGAAGCCCGGGGTGCACGAACGCAAGTGGGAGATCGACTCCCTGTGTTATCCTATTCGCCTGGCGTACCACTACTGGAAGCAAACCGGCGATACTGCTCCTTTTGATGCGCAGTGGAAAAAAGCGGTGGAGACAACCTATACCGTTTTCAAAGACCAGCAGCGGAAAGAAGGCCCCGGACCTTACAAATTCCAAAGGACTACGCCTCATGCTACCGACACCCTGCCCATGAGCGGCTACGGCTACCCGGTGAAGCCGGTAGGCCTGATCTGCTCGGCTTTCCGTCCTTCTGATGATGCCACCGTGTTCTCGTTCCTCATTCCTTCCAACTTCTTTGCAGTGACGAGTCTGCGCCAGGCCGCCACGATGCTTGCATCCATTTCCAAAGACCAGGCTACTGCCGGTAAGCTACTGGCCCTGGCTGCCGAAGTGGAAAAGGCCCTGAAGGAGCATGCCGTGGTGGAGCATAAGAAGTATGGCAAAGTGTACGCCTTTGAAGTGGACGGCTTTGGCAGCCATAACCTGATGGACGATGCCAATGTGCCGAGCCTGCTTTCCTTGCCTTACCTGGGGGCCGTAAAAGTGACCGATCCTATTTACCAGAATACACGCAAAATGATCCTTTCGGAGGATAATCCCTTCTTCTTTAAAGGAAAAGCAGCAGAGGGTATCGGTGGCCCGCATGTAGGGCAGGACATGATCTGGCCCATGGCGATTATCATGAGGGGAATGACCAGTTCCTCGGAGAGGGAAATCAAAGAATGTATTGACTTATTGCGTAAGACCCATGGCGACACCGGTTTTATGCACGAGAGCTTTCACAAGGATGACCCAAAGAAGTTTACCCGCTCGTGGTTCGCCTGGGCCAACACCCTGTTCGGTGAGTTTCTCTGGAAGACGTATAAGCAGCAAAAACACTTGCTGGCATAGAACCCGGGAGTATAAAGACCTGCTCTTTATTTGTTTCTCAGTACGGCCATGGTGTGGCGGCTGATGCAGACCAGGCGATCCTGCCCGTCGCGGATCTCTATGCTCCAGACCTGAGTGGAGGAGCCCAGGTGCAGGGGCGTGGCCGTTCCCGTCACGGTGCCGCTGCGGGCACTGCGGGTGTGGTTGCCGTTGATCTCCAGGCCTACACAATAGTGGGTGGCGGGGTCTACCACCAGGTTGGCGGCGATACTGCCCAGCGTCTCGGCCAGGGCCATGGAGGCGCCCCCGTGCAGGATGTTCATGGGCTGCACGGTACGGTGGTCAACGGGCATGGTGCCGCGCAGGAAGTCGTCGCCCAATTCGGTGAACTCGATGCCGATGTGTTCGACCATGGTGCCTTTGCGCATTTCGGATATATCGGCCAGGGTGTAGGGTTTAAACCAGATGGACATGGCTCAAAAGTAGGAATTAGGAGGAAGAGAAGGAATTAGGGATTAGGAAGGTATGGTTATTTGTTTCAATAAATTATCAGGGTGTCTCAAAGTTGGAAAAGGAAACATAAATCATCTCTTTCAGAGAAAAGGGTTGGTCGTTATTGTCTTTTCGTGCCTTATTTTGTGGCCCCGATTGCTGCCTGCCGGTTTTTATACGATTAGGGCACAGAAGGAGTAAACGTTTTTTGATTGCTGAACTAAAATGTATATGATGCGTAGAACCTTTTTCGTGTTTCTGTTTTATTTCCTGTGCACGGCCATAATGGCCCAGGAACTGAAATCTCCCAACCAGAATTTCACCCTCACCTTTGTGCTGCAGGATAGCACGCCTGTTTACCAATTAGTCTATAAAGGCAAAGAAGTGGTAAAGCCCAGTAAGCTGGGACTGGAATTGAAAAATGATCAAAAGTCCCTGCTCAATGGATTCGCCGTGGTGGATACCAAAACCTCCTCGTTTGACGAAACCTGGAAGCCCGTGTGGGGCGAAGTGGCCCAGATCCGTAACCACTACAACGAACTGGCGGTGACCCTCAACCAGGAACAAACCGGTCGCCAGGTGGTGATCCGCTTTCGTCTTTTCGACGACGGCCTGGGTTTCCGCTACGAGTTCCCCCAACAGAAGAACCTGGCGTATTTTGTGATCAAAGAGGAACGTACCGAGTTTGCCATGGCCGGTGACCATACCGCCTTCTGGATCGCGGGCGACTACGATACCCAGGAATACGATTATAGCACCTCGAAGCTCTCCGAGATCAGGCCGCTGATGGC
>DASWYM010000215.1:0-11561 GCA_036404975.1 Chitinophagaceae bacterium | reverse complement strand
CTTAATCACGACCAAAAAAGGTGCGCGCGGAGAAAAGCCCCAGGTAAATTACTCTAACAACTTTTCCTGGCAGAATGCATGGAAAGATCTACAAATGGCTGATGTAAATGGCTTAAAGTATACGGTTGATGCTGCAGAACGGGTTGGGACCTTCACCCCAACAGGTGCCTTTTATTATACAGATAGAGCGAGCTACCAAAGAGCCGTGGAATGGAAAGAAAAATATGGAAGCACCATCGGGTCAAATGATCCTACTGTTTTTGGACGGGACTGGTATGTTCAGGGAGCCGCCAATCAGAAAATGGGCGTCAGGACCTATGACCCTTACGATTATATGATCGAGGAATGGGCCCCAACCCAAAAGCATGACTTGTCGGTAGGACTTACGACCGGCAAAACTTCCTATAACCTGGGGCTGGGTCTGTTAGACCAGAGCGGCATGATGAAACCGGCAAAATCAGATGAATTTACCCGCCACAATGCTTCCCTTAAAATATCCAGCGAGATTAATAAATACTTTACTATTCGCGGTGGAGCGCTCTATTCCAGGAGAAATAAGGAATATGCCTACGTTACCAGCTCCACAACGGCTGACCCATGGCTGTATTTATACCGGTGGAGCCCGGTTTATCCATTTGGCAATGATGAAAATGGAGAACCTATCCGCAGCCCTCATAGTGAAGCAGCGGCAGCAAACACTGCCAATATTTTACGCAATTATTTAAATATCAACCTGGGTTCAACAGTCAATATCATGAACAACTGGAAAGTAGATTTCGATTATACTTACTCCAACCAGGATGAAACGTGGAAAAGGCCGGGAACAAGATATACCGCCAGGAACTCCTGGTCAGCACCTAAAGCCAGGGTGGATGCCAATGGCAACCCCGTTTATGTAAACAATGAAGGTCAGGTAGTTGCCAGTACGGCTCCTGGTGCCATACGCGCTTTTGACCTCTCCTATGATGCATACACGGCTCCAGGTTCAAATCCGGATCATTTTTACCGGAATGCCGAAAATTTTAATAGTCATACCATCAATGCCTTCACTACTTATAACCTGAATTTAAATAAAGACAATGCCTTTAAATTTCTCCTGGGGCTTAACCGGGTGACCGCTACGAACGAGTATCAATGGTCTCAAATCACGCAATTATTAGATATCATCAATCCACAGTTTAGCTTTGGTACAGGTACCCAAACTGCGGGCGGTGATAAATCATGGGAGTCCCAGTTAGGGTATTTTGGGCGTGTCAACTATGCTTTCAAAAATAAGTATCTGCTGGAAGGTAATTTACGCTATGACGGATCTTCCAAATTCCCATCCGAATTATGGTGGAGGTGGTTCCCCTCTTTCTCTGCTGGCTGGGTAGCCAGTGAAGAAAATTTTATGCAATTTGTAAAACCTATGGTCAGTTCCCTTAAGTTCAGGGCATCATGGGGTACCATTGGTGACCAGACTGTACCCAATGG
Source organism: Chitinophagaceae bacterium (assembly GCA_036404975.1). Lineage (GTDB taxonomy): Bacteria > Bacteroidota > Bacteroidia > Chitinophagales > Chitinophagaceae > Flavisolibacter. Next base: position 10,088 of record DASWYM010000215.1, on the reverse strand, counting down.
CTTATATATTTCCATGTTAAACCCTGGTCAGTACTCCTGGATCGGTGCCAGTGGAACCAGGGTATATTCTGCAAGTACACCTTCAGCTGTATATGGTGATATTGAGTGGCAGGATATCGAGAGCAAAAACCTTGGTGTGGATGTAGGAATAATGAACAGCAAGATCAACCTTACATTTGATCTTTTTGAAAGAAACACCAACAACATGATCGTGCCCCAGGAAGGTATTCCCCTTACTTTTGGAACCCCTGCTCCCCAGGGCAACTTTGGCTCTTTGCAAACGAGGGGCTGGGAGCTTTCGTTGGATTTCAACCATAACTTTGATTTCGGCCTGGGCCTTCATTTAAGAGGTAATATTTCCGATGCCAAAACCACCTTAACCGAGTATGGTACAACCACACAGGTTACCGGTAATTATAATGGTAAGACTATTGGAGAGATTTGGGGTTATCGTACCGACAGGTTGTACCAGTTGGATGACTTCGAACTGGATGCCAATGGTAAGCCCATACAAATTACGCTGACAGCAGCAGAAAGCCCCCTTTATGCAGGCAAAAAAGCCTATAAACTAAAAACGGTGGATGGGAAAAAACCTGTTTACCAGGCATACTTACAAAATTCAGCCAACTTCTTCTTTGGACCTGGTGATGTGAAGTTCAGGGATGTGAATGGTGATGGGGAAATCAATAATGGTAAAGGTTTGTTAGCTGATCATGGTGACCTGGAAGTAATTGGAAATTCTACCCCCCGCTACGAGTACGGCTTCAGAATTGGCGCCGACTTTAAAGGTGCAGATATCAGTGCCTTCTTCCAGGGAGTGGGCAGCCGCCAGATATGGGGCGAAGGGGCCCTGGCTATTCCTGGGTATCACTCTTCTGATGGTGCTATGCCGGAAGCTATTGCCTCCAATTACTGGACTCCTGATAATACCGGCGCCTTCTACCCTGCTGCTTATAATAACCTTGGTAGCGGCACAAGCAATAACATGCAGATACAGGACCGTTACCTGCTGAATATGGCCTATTTCAGGATGAAAAACCTTACGTTAGGGTATACACTGCCCAGGTCTGTGATGAACAAAATAAGGATGAACTCATTGAGGGTTTATGTGGGACTTGAAAACTTCCTCACATGGGATAAATTGGGTGACCTGCCTATTGACCCGGAAAGTATCAGTGGTTACTCTATGTGGAATACATCGAACTACAATTTAGGCCGTACTGGTGCCGGTATTCCCGCATTTAAGAGTGTTTCCTTCGGTGCACAAGTTAACTTCTAAAACAAGAAAGATGAACTATTCAAAATATCTCTATAGCTTACTAGCTTTTATATTGCTCGTGTCCTGTAAAAAAGATGTACTGGACCGTCCTCCACTGACCAATATCGTTGATGCAAACTACTGGAGGAATGAAGATGACATACGCATATTTGCCAATGCCTTTTATCCCCAGTATTTCGTTGGCTACAGTTCTGCATGGGGGGTTGATTATACCCCGGTAAGGGGATATACTTTCTCCGATGATCTGACCGGTAGAAACGTTCAATCCAACTTCGAGAGTAGTGTTCCCTCTTCAAGAGGGGCAAATACCGAAGGTGCTGCATGGCTATCAACCTATGCCGGGCCTAACTGGAATTTTGCCTGGGTACGCAGGTCCAATATCATGATCGACCGGGTTGAGAATATAGCAAAGCCTAATCTCTCCGCAGATGCGTACAAGCACTGGATGGCAGTGGGCAGGTTCTTCAGGGGCTTTGAATACAGCCGCCTGGTCAGCGTATTTGGCGATGTGCCCTACTTTGACAAAGTGGTTATGGATACGGATATTGAAACATTGTATAAAGACAGGGATAACAGGGGCTTCGTAATGGATAAAGTTTATGATGATTTCAAATTCACCCTCCAGAATATCCGTGAAAATGATGGAACCCTGTTCTTAAACAGGCATATAGCAGCCGGCTTTATTTCCCGTTTAATGCTTTTTGAAGGAACATACCAGCATTATCACAACCTGGATGCTGCCAGGGCAAAAAAATACCTGGAGTTAGCAGTGGAAGCGGCGGAGATTGTCATGAACAGTAATAAATACAGCTTCACCCGTGATTTCAAATCCCTGTTCTCCTCCGAGAGCCTGGCCGGGCACCCTGAAGTCCTTTTGTATAGGGTGTATGATGCCGCTCAGAGTGTTACGCATCATATTGGTTCTTATTCAAATGGTACCGAGGTCGTGGGCGTAGACCCTAACCTGAATTTGGTTAAGTCCTTTATTGCGAATGATGCCGAAATATGGCAGAACTCTTCTGTGCCTGATGCCACCAGCTTCTCCATTGCTGATTTAGTAAAAACAAGAGACCCCCGTTTCGAAGCCTCATTCATAGACCAGGCTAATGGTGCATCAGCTACCCTTTTATATGGATATAAGTTTGCCTCAAGAGAAGCGATCACCTATATAGGAAGAACACCACCTCCAGCATGGGGAAGTAATACCAACACCAGCGATGCCCCGGTTATGAGGCTGGCAGAGGTGGTACTGAACTGGATTGAAGCCAAGGCGGTGCTGGCGCAACATTTTGGCGGCGAAGCCGTCACACAGGCAGACCTTGACAAATCCATTAATGCCATCCGCAACCGTCCCCTGGACGCAGCCGCCACGGCAAAAGGAGTGAAAAAAACAGCTCCCCTGAAGTTGTCCGCCCTTCCCAACGACCCCGCCCGTGATGCAGATGTACCAGCATTGATCTGGGAGATCCGTCGTGAAAGAAGAATGGAATTTGTATTTGAGCACACCCGGCTGCTGGATTTAAAAAGATGGAAAAAGCTCCACTACATGGACTTTAGTAGCAACAAGGATTATTTACTGGGACCATGGGTTAATTTAGCAGTAGAACTTCCCACCCTACTGACTACTGGTACTAAAGGAAAAGTAAAGGTCATGAAGGAAGACGGTACGGTAGTCACCTGGGACGGTACGAACAGCAGTGCTATGGTCGGTTTTTATATGGTGGAAAACGGCCAGAACAGGCTCTCTTTTTCAGATAAGAACTACCTGGCTCCAGTTGGGCAATCCCAGATAGTACAATACGAAGAAAAGGGATTTAAGCTTACCCAGACGAAGGGCTGGTAATAACTTAACTACTTCCCATTGAAGCTTTGATTTAAGAAGTCGCCTCACATGTAGGCGGCTTCTTTCATTTTCCCGATGGTTGATTCTCTGCCAGTCATGGCAAAAAATAACCAGTACACCACCACCACAATGGATGTCTCTTTACTGTATTAGTAAGCATAAACCAGTTGTGCAAAAAGAAAGAGGCGGCAATTCTATATTGCCACCTCTTTTCATGTTTAAACTGTAATAAATTAGTTGACGCCTGCTTTAACCTGAGCCTACAACTTTATTCCCTAATGGAAGTGGGCAAATGAATTCGATCATGATCCCCCGAAAAACATATACGCCAATATGATCGATGTAATGATTCCCACCAGGTCGGCCAGCAGCATGGCCCCTACCGTATACCGCGTATCCTTAATGGATACGGCGCCAAAGTACACCGCAATCACATAGAACGTAGTATCTGATGATCCCTGCAGCACGCAGGCCAGGCGGCCGGCAAAGGAGTCCGGGCCAAAGGTCTTCATCGTGTCGATCATCATGCCGCGGGCGCCGCTGCCGCTCAGGGGCTTGATCAGCGCGGTGGGAATACCGTCTACAAACCGGGTGTCGGTACCCAGGGCCGCAAACAGGCCCTTCATACCGTTGATGATCACATCGAAGGTGCCGCTGGTACGCAGCAGGCTGATGGCCGCCAGCATTCCCACGAGGTAGGGAATGATGCGCACGGCCGTCTCGAAGCCTCCCTTGGCCCCATCGATAAAAGCATCAAAGACGTTGATCTTCTTGTATACCGCTCCCAGGATGATCAGCAGGAAGATCACCAGGATAAGCGAGTTACTGAGAATGGAGGAAAAGGTCTGCACCCCTTCGGTGGTCAGCGTGGTCAGGTAGATCACCAGCAGGGCGATCACCGCCGATATACCGCCTACCCAGGCGAGGATTACCGGCTGGAAGACGTTGATCTTTTGTTTGAACGATACAATAAACATGGCGGCCATGGTAGCAATGAACGTGGCGATCATGGCCGGCACAAAAATATCCGTGGGGTTCTGCGCCTTCAGCGCCGAACGGGCAGCAATGATGCTCACGGGTATGAGCGTAAGGCCGGCCGCATGCAGGCACAAAAACATTACCTGGGCGTTCGACGCCCGCTCTTTATGAGGGTTAAGCTCCTGCAGGCTCTCCATCGCTTTCAGGCCAAAGGGGGTGGCCGCGTTGTCCAGCCCCAGCAGGTTGGCCGAGAAGTTCATCATCATGTGTCCCATAGAGGGATGCCCCTTCGGGATCTCGGGGAAGAGGCGCGAGAAGAAGGGCCCGATCATGCGCGACAGCAGGCGGATGCCCCCTGCCCTTTCGGCAATGCTCATAAAGCCCATAAACAGGGCCATGATACCAATGAGGCCGATACTGATGTTCACGGCACTCTTGGTAGTTTCTATAATACCATCGGCCTTCTTTGTCAGCCGGTTCTGGATAGAACGGTAGCTGTACACCTTCAGGCCCGGATTGGCGGCCAGCAGGACACGGGCCGAGTCAGACTGGGGATTGTCGGTGACCAGTACCGTGGCTCCCGGGGCCGAATCGCGGCGCACATAGCCGTAGGTATGGATAAAGGAGGTAAAGGCCTCCCAGGAGGTGTAACCGGCGCTCCGGGGCGAGCCGGCGGTTACATAATACACGGAATCGTACGGATCGTCGGCTTTGCCCACCACCATGCGGCTGAAGATCTGCTCATCCCCCAAAAAGCTGCGGAATGCCGCCACCACGATCGCCACAATGATGAAAGCCGACCAGATTCTGCTTAACGCCATAGAATTGTTCTCTTTGTTGTTTGAAGCTTTGAAGTTAAGGGTTCGCTCCTAAAAGTTTCTGCGCGGGGTAAACACAAGTCATCTTTTAGGATAGTTTTATTGCTTAACGTTGTGTAACTTATACAGAAAGGCAGTCTTATGAAATACATCATAGCGGGCCTGTTTAGCCTGGCCGCCCTGGCCGCTACCGCCCAATACCGGTACGACAACGACAAGTTCACCACCGTTTACCCGCAGGACCTGTGCTCCATGCTGAGGACCAACCCGGGCCTCGTGCTGGATGTGCGCAGCAAGGGGGAGTACGAGGACACCGCCGCTTCCGCCGTTCAGAATATCGGCCATATGGCTGCCGCCCAAAATATCGACGTGCGCGAGCTGGCCGGCCGCTGGCGCGAGATCGAAACCTACAAGGATAAACCGGTATACGTGTATTGTGCCACCAGCCAGCGCAGCCGCCGGGCCGCCCGGATGCTGGCCGACAGCGGCTTTACCCGGGTGTACAACATCAACGGTGGCCTTAACTTCTTCCGATCACAGGGATTCATCGAGCTCTGTCCTGAAACGGCCCTGCACACCAACCTGAAATATAAGCTCGTAGCACCCCTGCAACTGGCACGGCATGCCATAGAACTGCCTTATACCGTGGTGGACGTACGCCCTGACTCCGCCTTTCGGGCGATCACTACTGACCCAAGAAGGAATGCCCTGGGACGCCTTTCCCCGGCAAAGAATATACCCTTCTCTGCCTTTGCCACGAAAGGTGCCTCCATTCCAAAGAACAAGCCTGTACTGTTGGTAGATGAGACCGGATCCGAAAGTATTAAAGCGGCGAACTGGCTGCTGGCCCATGGCTATAGTGATGTGACGGTACTGTACAGCGGGCTGGAAGGCTATGTGAGCGAGCTGCCCGAAAAGAACCGGCACTCCTGGATCCCGGGTGCACCATTCAGACTGATCAACGCAGCTACCTTTGATGCCCGGTCCAAAGGAAAACATAAACCCATCGTTATCGACGTACGCAGCACAGAGGAATTCGCCAATACCGCCAAAGAAGCCTTCCGCAACATCGGGCAGATAAAAGGCGCCGTCAACATCCCGGCAGCCGACCTGCCCGGCCAGATCCCCACCCTGCACCCCGATAAAAACAAACCGGTAGTGGTGTACGGCTTCGCCAGCAGCCCCGAGGTCTTCGGGGCCGCCCACGCACTTGCCGACGCCGGTTATAAGGACGTATCGGTGATAATGGGCGGGCTGTTCAACCTGCGCTGGCGCGCCGCTAACATGAAGGGCTACGAGCACCTGAACAGGTGGGTTGTTAATGTTCCCCCCGCCAATCAGTAACATCCGCCCCCATCCCCTATCTTTGCGCCCCGAAATAGGTTGGGTTTCCTTACCCGAAGCGCTTTCAACAAACGCTTACCGGGTAAAGCGAAGAATCGTGTGTCAGGAAGAGACCTCAATCTACAATCTGAAATCGCAAATCTAAAATCGAATGGCTTTACAAGCAGGCATCGTGGGGCTCCCCAACGTAGGAAAATCAACTCTTTTTAACGCTGTGAGCAACAGCGCCAAGGCACAGGCATCCAACTACCGCTTCTGTACCATCGACCCCAACGTGGGCCTGGTAGACGTTCCGGACCCGCGCCTGAAGAAGCTGGCCGAGCTGGTGCAGCCCAACCGTGTCGTTCCCACCCAGATCGAGATCGTCGACATTGCGGGCCTGGTAAAGGGGGCGAGCAAGGGCGAAGGACTTGGAAATAAGTTCCTGGGCAATATCCGCGAGGTGGACGCCATCATCCACGTCATCCGCTGTTTCGAGGACGAGAACGTACTGCGCGAAGAGGGCGCCATCAACCCGGTGAGCGATAAAGAGATCATCGATACCGAGCTGCAGCTGAAGGACATGGAGAGCGTGGACAAGAAGATCAGCCGCGTGGAGAAGCAGGCCCGCGCCGGCGACGCCAAACTGAAGCACGAGCTGGAAGTACTGCTGAAGGTGAAACAGCACCTGGAGCAGGGTAAGAACGTGCGCGAACTGGACCTGAACACCGCCGAGCTGCCCGCCCTGGCCGACATCTTCCTGCTGACCATCAAACCCGTGCTGTACGTGGCCAACGTGGACGAAGCCTCCATGCACACCGGCAACAAATATTCCCAAATGCTGCAGGAAGCGGTAAAGAACGAGCAGGCCGAAGTGATCGTGATGAACAACAACATCGAAGCCCAGATCTCCGAACTGGAGAACGAAGAGGACAAGCTGATGTTCATGGAGGAATACGGCATGCACGAGCCCGCCCTCGACCGCCTCATCCACTCGGCCTATAAACTCCTGAACCTGGCTACCTACTTCACCGCCGGGGTGCAGGAAGTGCGTGCCTGGACCATCCACCATGGCTGGAAAGCCCCCCTGGCTGCCGGCGTCATCCACACCGACTTTGAAAAGGGCTTTATCAAAGCCGAAGTGATCTCCTACGACGACTTTGTCAAATACGGCTCCGAAGCCGCTGCCCGCGAGGCCGGCCGCCTTCGTATCGAAGGAAAGGAATACGTGGTGAAGGACGGCGACGTAATGCACTTCAGGTTTAATGTGTAGCCTGTGAATGAGGGATTAGGAATTAGGAATTGGGAATTAGGAGGTTAGCAATAATTCATTGCCCCGGTAAGCACCGGGGCTTTTTATTTTCCCTATAGCTGCGACGGGTTTGAGAAGGATCAAAAATGGTCCACAGGTTCCTTTATTCCCAGGACCTCCCCTGGATATTCCGTAGATAATCCCATCTAATTCCCTATCCTCGTAGATAGGGAATATATAGGGAATTAATAGGGAATATGTAGGGAATTTGGGAGAAGGAATTAGGTCCCGATAGCAATCGGGATGGGAATTAGGGATTAGGCAGGGAAAACAGGCTTTGGTATGAAATGGATGTGGCTTTGGGTTTAAATGACCCAATGACTTCATGACTCAATGACCCGGCTGGCAGCTCGTAGCTAATAGCTCTCAGCTTTTCTCTTAGAACAGGGCCCTTACCGAGGCACGGCCGATGTGCACCGTGCGGGCTTCGCCCGGCTTGCGGCCTTCGTACTGGAAGTTTAACTCTACATTATTGAGGAGGCGCTTGGTGAAGTCCACCGACCACAGGTAGTTCGATCCGGGCAGAAGACCATCGAGCATGATGTAGGAAACGGTGGTGTTGGTGGGATGCGGGTATTCGATGTTGTTGTAGGTAAAGCGGCCGATGACCGAAGAGTTTTGCAGTACGTTGTACTTCACTTCGCTGATGATGGAGTGGGAAACCGCTTCCTCCCCACCCCACTGCGCCTCATTCTGTTTGACATCGTATTTGTAGCTGCTTTGCAGGCGGAATACGGTGCGGTTGACGAAAACCAGCTGCGGCTCTACGTTGCGCACCAGCAGGTCGTAGTTGCGGTTGCCGAAGGAGGGCGTAAACAGCCCGTGCTGGCCGTACTTGCTGTTAATGTTCAGGGTGAAGGAAGGCGAGATCATCCAGCGCGCTTTGGCTACCCAGTCATTGAGCTTGCGGCTTTCGTAGCCATAGGTAAGCAGCGATTTGCCGGTATTTTGCAGGTTGCTGATATCGAATCCCCATTTGCTGGAGAAGCGGTTAAACGAAAGGGTATTGATGAACGAAGTGGTTAGTGTGAGCAGGGCCGTATCCACCAGGCTGTACTTAAAGGGATTGAATTCGAAGTCTCCCCTGGCCATTGACTTCTTGCTCTTCTGCATAGAGGTCTGCAGGTTAAAGCGGGCAATGAACTTCGAGAAGCCGGCTGCTTCAGCGCCACCCAGGACCACCCGGGGGTTGAAGGTGAGGCTATAATTGAGCGTGGTGTAATTGGCCTTGGTGAACTCGTTGGTGGGCACAAAGACCCGGATGAACTTGGCCTGGTCCTGGAAGGCGGCGATCTCGAATTCGTTGAGGGTCTGCACCCCGTTGGAGTCGTAGTCGTTCCAGGTAAACTCTCCCTGTCCTGCCGGTACTTCCAGGTAGGTAAAGTCGCGGCGCTGCTCCTGCCCTGCCCCCAGCTCGTAGAGCATATTGCCGACGACAAAGCCCTTCCACTCGTTCACAAGGTATTCGGCGCGGCCCAGCAGGGTGCGGTCTTCCTTCTGGCGGGAGACTTTTTCGTCGTATACATCCAGTTGCCGGAACGTGGTGTTGAAGAGGAACTGGTGGCGGGCGCTTTTCAGCACTTCCGCCTGGAAGTTGATGTTGTAGCTGCGGTCGCCGCGGATAAACTCTTTCAACACGGGGTATTTATCCGAACGGGTATAGAAGGTGAGGCCGTACTTGTTCTTTTTCGACTCGTCGGACTTCAGGTAGACTGAATAGGTGTCGAATGAAAACGAGGTACCGGCCAGGGTATCCGCCTCGGCGTTATTCAGCTCGTTGCGCTCGAGGGTATAGCGGAAGCCGAGGCGCATGGAGGCCAGTTGCTTTAATTGCTTGCTTACGTCTACCACGGGCCTCAGGAAGGAACCCTTGTTATTCTGCCGGTTAAAGCGGGTGAGGGCAAACTGGTTGTTGAACTGCCAGCCTCCCGCCTTAAAGGCATGCTGCACGATGTTTTGGGCACCCTGGTAGTCGTCGTTGCGCTGGTAGGTCATAAACTGGTAGGTCAGGGCGTTGCCCGCCTTGCTTTTCAGCTGCGATGAAGCCCGGAAGATATGTTCGCGCACCGATGGGCGCACACCTGTCTGTTCCAGGGGCAGGCCCCACTCGCGGGTGAATTCCACGTAGCGCAGGCGCTCCAGGGGCGTGAACTTCTCCTGCACCATCTCGTAGTCCACCGAAGACGTCAGCTGCAGGCCTTTGGTGCGGTTGAGCAGCGCCGTATTGCTGTATTGCACGCGTGCCGCCACTCCGGCATCATCGCCACTGTGCCTGGTCGAAAAAGTGTTAGCATCGTAATTACTCATGGCCAGCTCGGTGCGGATCACGTTGTTGGCATCAATGGTATAGTCGGTAGCCACGCTGAGTACCTGTTGGCGCTTCGGCGTCACCAGCTTCATCACCGGTTCGTATCGCCCCTGCTTCTGCCCGTTAAGGGGTTCCACATACCGGTACACTTTCCCGTTGGCCCCGTTGAAATCCGGGAGGTAATTTCCCTGGCCTTCCCCCACATCCGTAAAGGAAAGCGAGTAGCG
>DASWYM010000214.1:0-7774 GCA_036404975.1 Chitinophagaceae bacterium | reverse complement strand
CAGCAGGGGCCGGAACTTAATGGCCCTGAACTTGCCGTAGCGGGTCTTTACTTCTTCTTTGCCGATGTAGCGGATGTACATGTTGTAGACTTCTTTGTCTAAGAACATGCTGAAGTGGATCTTGTCGTTGGGCTTATATTTGTTAAAGTTGATATTGCGCATGTAGAAAAAGGCGCTGACCAGGTCCTGCACGCAATTAGGCACCTTATCTACGCCATCGGGTGTTACCGCCGTATTGGCGGTGCGGTTAAAGGAGACGACTTCGTATTTCTTATGGTTGCCTTCCTGCACGTCACGGACAAACCTCATGGGCTGTAGCGATACGGTATCGACATAGGACTCGTAGCGGTTATTCACCTTGGTGATCCAATCATACGAAGAACTGGTCTTGCCATCACCCACCAGATGGTAGACGGTGCGGTTGTTCAGGCGCTTCAGCGAGGTACTGATGGTGGCGTTGCCGGCATTGACATAAATACCGAAAAGGGAATAGTAAACACTGTATTTCAGCTGCTCTCCTTCCTGGAAAGACGTGTTGCGGATGCCACAGAACTCGTCCTCCGGTATTCCGGTTGACGGCTGTCCTGCCTTCAGGTTTATCATCAGCAGACTGCCCAATAAGAAAAGTGCAGGCTTAAATAGTTTCATCTCGCATTGCTTTTATACTCTGTTCTCCAACCTTCAACCATGGTTTCTCTTCGGCCAGCGATACCTTTCGTTGGGTAAAAAGCCGTAAGCTCAGGATCAGTAAGCTTCCTGCCAGGGCAGGGATGATCAGGTTTATTCCCCATATGGTAATGGATGTAAGCAAAATTCCTAAATTATTTGCGGCAAACAAACCCACCAGTTGCAAACTTATCTGCCCCCTCAGCCCTACTTCCACCAGGGCGATGGTCGGGATAACGGCCAGTGCCAGGAAAACCAGGCTCATTACCCAGAAGCCATCAATTACCGCTATATTGACTTCAAATAAACGAAAAAGTAAAATGTACTGCGTAACGAACACTGCATACCGTACAGTAGATAGAGTCACTAAAAGCCCCAAACGTTGCATATCAAAGCTGCGGATCGACTGCACTAGGTACAGCCAGGAGGCCCTTTTATCCGACCGCTCCAGCCATTTTTCAATCGCTGGGAGGCTGAAATAAAACACTGTTAAAATTCCTATAAGGAACAGGAGTCCAAAAGAGACAAACTGGTAACCAACCAGGCTGAGTATACCGGCATCGATCAGCCGGCCCTTTAATACAAAAAAGCCCAGCGTCCCCATACAAAGAGTGACCAGCAATTGGCTGATACTGCAAATTACCGTGAGGGAAATCACCTGGAGCCGCTTGCCTTCGGGCATATAGAGGATCCGGCCCAGGTACTCGCCTATCCGGTTGGGAATGGTCACCGAGAAAGAAACTCCTGACAGTACGGCTTTAAAGGCCTGCAGAAAGCTTACTTTGTGCACCGGTCGCACGGCCAGCCGCCACTTGGCCGCTTCCAGCCCCCAGTTGAAAAACATGAGTACAATGGTGAGCAACAGGTGTATTACGTTCCATGACCGGAAAGAGTCCTTTATATGCAACCAGGAAGCTTCCAAATGCGACTGATTCCTTATTTGCTGGCAGATGGAGAAGGTAAGCCAGAGGAATAAAAGAGGGCCTAAAAAGTAATTGAGAAAGATTTTAATATTTTTGTTCAACCGCATTAACGGTAAAAATAAATACGTCCTTGCAAAAGCCCATTAAAATAATCGGAATCGACCCTGGAACTGTAGTGATGGGTTATAGCGTGATCAGCGTTACCAATGACAAGATTATCGTTGAAGAAATAGACGTATTAAAGCTATCCTCTAAGCAAGACAGCTACCTGCGCTTGCAGCTCATTCACGACAAGGTCAGTGAATTGATGAAAAAGTACCGTCCTGATGAATGCGCCATTGAAGCTCCCTTCTTCGGCAAGAACGTGCAAAGTATGCTCAAACTGGGCAGGGCACAAGGAGTAGCCATTGCAGCCGCCATGAGCAGCGGTATCCCGGTCACCGAATACTCCCCCAAAAAGGTCAAACAGTCCATTACCGGCAACGGTAATGCCGACAAAGAACAGGTATGGAGAATGGTGAGCCAGATTGTAACGATTGAAGTAGCACCCAGGTACTTCGATGCCACCGATGCGTTGGCAGTAGCCCTCTGTCATCACTTCCTCAGCAAGTTCCCCCTGCTAAAGACCGACACGCGCCGCACCACTACCAAGAAAAAGAAAACCAGCTGGGAAAAGTTCGCCGTGGAAAACCCTAACCGAGTTCTATAAGTACTGCAGGATCTTTTGTTGCGCCTTTTGCAATTGCTCCACAGAAAGCTTTATTTTCGGCTGCATGAAGTTCAGGTCATTCGAAGAACTGATCGGGATGAGGTGCATATGGGCATGGGGCACTTCCAGGCCTATTACTGTAATGCCGCAGCGATTACAGCGAAAACTCTTCTCGATAGCCTTAGCAATGGGCTGGGCAAATACCAGCATTTGGGAGAGATAATCTGCGGGAAGGTCAAACAGGTTGTCTACTTCTATCTTCGGGATCACCAGGGTATGACCTTCCCGCAGGGGAAAAATATCCAGGAAAGCAAAGAACAGATCGTTTTCAGCAATCTTATAGCTTGGTATCTCGCCTTTGATGATTTTGGAAAAGATAGTCATGGACTAAAGTTAGATAGAAATGTCCTCTACTTTGAACTTTATGACGCCGGCAGGCGCTGTCACTTCTGCTACTTCACCAATCTGCTTACCCAGCAGCCCCTTGCCTATGGGCGAGGTTACAGAAATCTTACCTGATTTCAGATCCGCTTCTTTTTCGCTGACGATCTGGTAAGTCACTTGCTTTTTGGTATTCAGATTAGTCACCTTTACTTTGGTCAGGATTGATACTTTACTGGTGTCAATATTGGTTTCATCCACAATGCGTGCGGTGGCAATTTGTCCTTCCAGTTGAGCAATCTTCGCTTCCAGGAGCCCCTGGGCTTCCTTTGCGGCATCGTATTCAGCATTTTCACGCAGGTCGCCCTTCTCCCTTGCTTCGGCAATGGCCCGGGAGGCAGCAGGACGCTCCACTGATCTCATCTGCTGCAATTCGGCCTTCATTTGTTCCAGGGTTTCTTTGGTCACGTATTGTATTCCGCTCATAGTCAACTTCTTTTGGGTAAAATGAAAAAAATAGCAACGCCTCAGTAGTTAACCGAAGCGTTGCATTAGAAGCTGTAAAGATAATAAATATTAATATTTCCGAAAAACTACGCCCAAAGGCTACTTTACCACCGGCGGGGCGACAACCACCTTCCGCCATTGCGTGCCGTTCTCCGTGGCTACGGATATCAGGTAAACCCCCGAAGGCCACTTAGCCGTCTCATCTATAACAATGTCGTTCGATCCTTCCAGCAGCCAATGCTGTTTGAAGTAAACAGGCTTTCCGGAAGGTGCAAGAATACTTATTATGGCTTCAGTCCGCCTGGAGGCCGGCACCGATAAGGTCATATAATGGCTGGCGGGGTTGGGATAAACCAGCAACTCGCCTGCGGTGCGCTCATTCTCCATCTTAACAATACGGCTATAATTCACCTCGTAATTCATCCGCTTTGCTTTCACGCGGTAATACAGGAAAGGCGCTGCAAAAGAGGAGACGTCCTCCCTGAACGTATAGCTGGCCAGGGGAGATTCCTGGCGAGTAGCATAAACTCGCTCAGCAAGGGTAAACACCTTGCCATTGGCACTCCTTTCCACATCATAATATTGTATGATATCATTAGCGGCCGAGGTCCACTTCAGGCTGGCTCTTTTGTCCGTGACACTTCCTTCCACTCCTACAATAACATCCTGTAAAGGCGTACAGGTGCCATCAAAGGTGATCAGGACCGTATCTGCCGAAGACGTAGAACAGCCGTCCAGCAGTTGCTGGCTTACGATATACATACCGGTGGTATCCACCTGGATAGAAGTACCCACCGAATCAGTAACGATCCGTCCGTCAGGGGTGGTCCAGGTATATACCGATGCCGGCAGGGGGTTCATCACACTGAGGGTACTGGCCCCCATCACGCCACAATACACGGGCACATCTGCCTGCGCCTCCACCGGTGCTGTTTTAAAGAAGTCGAACGGCCCGATAAAGTCTTTCAGTTCCGCTTCAAAGGAAGTGGAGGAACGGGTTTTCACCAGGATCCTGCGGAAGGGCAGGCCACAGGCGCCACCACCCAGCAGGGTGATCGGGTCCAGGCCCAGTTTCGACAGGTTCACCGAAAACTCCATAAACTGGCGGGCAGAGTAAGTCGTCAGGAAGTTGTTTCCACCTTCAATAAAACCATAAGGCCCTGCCCAGGTACCATTGCCACTCTGCAAGCCGGTATAGTAGGCACCAGCCGACTTAGGCCGGATATTGGCATAGCCGTACACTGCACTGGTTGAAGCACCATCGAAGTCACCCCCCCAGTCAAAAGTGGCCGGCGTAAGGCTGAGGGCACTTTTATGTACCCATACCCGTGCCTCTACCATAGTAAGTGAAGAACTGCTATACTCCGCCGTAAAGATCACGTCTCCTGGCTTGACGATGTTGCCACTGGCATCAAACTCCCAGGAAGTATGCCCCTCGTCAGGTCCGTAGTTACTGAACTGGCCGGTAGAGCGGGTGTAAAATATATCGGTTTGATAAAGCTCGAAGTCAAAGTAACGGTTACCGGTGGTACCCTGCAGTGAAATACCACCGAAGAACCACAAAGAGTCAGTTTTACTGGGACCGGCACGACGCACGTGTACCATCATTTCAGCTATATCGTTTTTATCCAGTACCGACGTAACTCCCCCGCTCCAGTTAGCCGGGTTATCGCCATTTTTATTACTCATGACAAAGGCGGTGGAATCACCCCCTGCATCGCCGTTGTAATCCCTGATGTATACGGCATCGATCCAGAGGCGGTTATTGATCACGGAAAGTTGCGGTACGCGCATCGTACGAAAGAAGGGCAGCTTACGAAAGTTGGGATCCACCAGGTAGCGAGCAGTCATCGCAGCGGCGCCATTGGTATCTATAACAAACTGACCTATACCAGGCGTTCCATTACTGAACCAGTCGTCATTACCTGTCACGATAAAATTGTTATAAAAGTTCGCCCTCAGGTCCGCGTCTACACCAAAATTGGCCCTGATAGCAGGGCTGGTGATCTGGGCGGTCACGAAATATGAAAAGAGCAGCAGAACTGCCAGGTGTAAAGTTTTTTTCATAAGCATCAGATTTTAAACAAAAGAATACGGAGGGTCGAAACCCTCCATACCTGTTTATTATTTTCGGGCAATAATGCGCACAGTCTGTACCGAAGACTCACTAGTGGAGCCATCAGTCATAACTGCCGTTAATCGATAGTGTAAGAGCCCGGGCATAGCATCACGGTGCGTAAACCTGTACTGGGAAGAGCCGTGAGCAGGCACTTCATTAATCTTGTCATAGTATTCACCATCATAAGAAAGCTCTACTATAAATTGGGCAACGCCTTGCTGATTCACAGCCCACATCAACCCGGCGCCATTCATCTGGCGGTGGACTCTGAAATAACTAAAGCAAGAATTGGTAGCGCCCTGGGTATAAGAGGGGTGCACATTCGTGGCAACAGCAGAAGTGGTGATAGC
The DNA here is from genome assembly GCA_036404975.1 of Chitinophagaceae bacterium. GTDB lineage: Bacteria > Bacteroidota > Bacteroidia > Chitinophagales > Chitinophagaceae > Flavisolibacter. The sequence goes on along the minus strand of DASWYM010000214.1, from coordinate 2,119 downwards.
TAAGAAAGCTACGAAGGCCATGGTTAGGATCGTTTTCATAAGGGTAGAATTTTCAATAAAGCTATAACCTACCCGCTACAAATCATAGAGTAGTTATGCCCCTTATTCGTGAAAATTCCCTGTTAAAAATACGATGCACGCGAAGACTCTTACACTCACCTACCTACAAACCCTTAGCTTTTAATTTATCCAGTAAGACCTCCGCCATGCGTTGATAGGCATCATGGCTATACCCTGCAATATGCGGAGTAATAAGAACGTGTGGATTGCCCAGTAAATTGTCCAGTTGGATTCTTTCAGCAGCCGTATAGGTCTCCAGCCGCTCGTTCTCCAGCACGTCTAATCCTGCAGCTGCCACCTTTCCACTTCCAAGAGCTATGATAAGCGCCCCAAGGTCGGTTACCGGCCCCCGGCAGGTGGTAATAAAATAGGGTCTACGCTCCAGGGCATTAAAGAATACCTCATTGGCCATATGCCTGGTTTCGTCAGTTAGCGGCACATGCAGGCTGATCACATCGGCATAACGCTGTACCTGATCCAGGCTCGCCTCTTTTACATACCCTTTGCTAAAGCCGAACTTGTATTTATCATAAGCCAGCACCGTCACTCCAAACGCTTCCAGGAGGCGCGCAAAGGAAGAACCGGTATTACCATAGCCAATAATGCCAACCGTTTTCCCCGACAGTTCCATGCCTTTGTTTTCGGCGCGCAGCCATTTGCCTTCCTTCACCTCCTGGTAGGATTTGGAGACATTGTTCATCAGGTTCAGCAACAGGGCCAGGGTGTGCTCCGCAACGGCATTACGGTTGCCTTCGGGAGTGCTGATACAAACAACACCTTTTGCCGTAGCATAGTCCTCGTCGATCAGTTCCATTCCACTGCCCAGGCGCCCGATCCACTCCAGCTTACCGGCCTTGTCCAGGAGCGCCTTATCGATTGGCATCCGGGTAGTGACCACCAGGCCGCTGGTATCGCCAACCAGTTGCTCCAGCTGCTGATAAGTAATGGCCGGCTCATACAATACTTCATAATTCTTCTTCCGCAACCCTTCCATCAAAAGTGCATGTGCCGGTGCTGTAACGATTACCTTCTTCATTTCATCTTATAGGTTAAAGCCGCAAAATCTTCCACGCTCAATTGCTCGGCCCGCTTGTTAAAGATCTCTTCTTTCAGTACTGCTTCCTCAAACAGGGACTTTACTGCATTGCGCAGGGTCTTTCGCCGCTGGTTGAACGCAGCCTTTACCAGGACGGCCAGCCTGCGCTCGCTACTGATATCCAGGGGTACCTTGCGGGGCATTAGCCTGATCACGCCGCTCATTACCTTGGGCGGAGGATTAAAGCTACTGGGGTCCACATCAAACAGGTACTCCACCTCAAAGAACGCCTGCACCAGCACGCTGGTCACCCCGTAGATCTTGTTGCCCTCCTTCGCCGCGAAGCGCTGGGCCACTTCCTTCTGGAACATGCCCACCATGCACTCCACGCTTTCCCGCCACTCGAGTATGCGGAAGACGATCTCCGTAGAGATGTTATAGGGGAAGTTTCCCACCACGGTAAACGGCTCCAGGAAAGGCTTCTCGATTTCCAGGAAGTTCTGGTGGATAATCTTGCCTTCCAGCTGGGGATAAGTCTTCTTCAGATACACCACCTTTTCATCATCCACTTCCACGGCCTTGAAGTTAATATCAGGCAACTGCACCAGGTATTTGGTCAGGGCACCACCGCCAGGTCCCACTTCCAGCAGGTTCCGGAACGGGTACCGCTTCAACTCCTCCACAATCTTGTGGCAGATGTTCTCATCCTTCAGGAAATGCTGGCCTAATGACTTCTTTAGAGTATACACCCTGCAAAAGTAAACAGACTGGCGCGATCCTCCGCAATTGTCCCTGCCGCTGTTGTAATGATCGTTGTTCTTAGTCTCCCGCCTAAGAACCCGGACCCTCCATAATCTGCAGCCCAGGTCCTCATCGGCTACAGATCCGCAATGTCAAAGAACGAAAAAGAAGCTGCAAGCTCCAAGCTTCAAGCCCCAAGCAGAGATCACTTTATCCTTCGCTGCCCGTCTCTGACCATTCCTTTGAACGATCAGGCCCCAGCAGCCCCCTCATTTGCACATC
>DASWYM010000213.1:0-7918 GCA_036404975.1 Chitinophagaceae bacterium | reverse complement strand
GGATGGGTTATATATGGGTTGTATATAGCTTATATATGGCTTATATATGAGTTGTATCGGCCATTCGGTGGTCTTTTGCCGGGAGTCAAGTGCCTGTAAGGTGGGTATAAAGAGGCAGAAGTGTTCCGGATGCGATACCATGAAACAAAGAATCCTGGCACCAGGCAGTTAATATAGCTGTATGACCGTATTTCACAACACCCTATGGGAATAAACCATTCTTCTTTTACATTTGTTGGATAAACAAAAAGCTATGCTTCAGAAATTGATCCTTTGTGCAGTTGCGGCCCTGACCCTGGTGACGGCAGATGCCCAGCAACTCAGAACCCCTGCTGCCTCTCCCACCCAGACCATCAAGCAGGACTTCGGTATTTCCTCGGTGGAACTGACCTACTCGCGCCCGGCTATGAAAGGCCGCAAGATCTTCGGTGACCTGGTGCCCTATGGCCAGCTATGGCGCACCGGGGCCAATGCAGCCAGCAAAATCAAGTTTGCCGATGATGTGCAGATTGGCGGCACTACCCTGAAGGCCGGTGAATACGTAGTGTACACCATTCCTAACCAGAACGAATGGGAAGTGATCTTCAATACCGGTTTGAAAAACTGGGGCGTGGACGGCTATAAGGAGTCCGAAGATGCGGCCCGCGTAAAAGTAAAGACCATCAAGCTGGACGAGCCTTTCGAATCCTTCACCATGCAGTTCATGGACATTAAGCCCAACAGCACCAACCTGTACATCGCCTGGGATAAGACTGCCGTGGCGGTTCCCATAACCACTGATGTAGACTCCAAAGTGATGGCACAAATCAACAACACCATCCTGAAGGACAGCCGCCCCTACGCCGCTGCCGCTTCTTATTACCTGGAAACCGGCCGCGACATCAACCAGGCCCTTACGTGGTACGACAAGGCCATCGAGCAGAACCCCAAGGCTTTCTGGCTGTACCACCAAAAGGCCAATGCCCTGGTGAAGGCCGGCAAGAAGGAAGAGGCCCGCAAAACTGCCCAGCGCTCTATGGAGTTGGCCAAAGAGGCTAAGAACAACGACTATGTTCGCCTGAACGAGAAGCTGATTGCCGACCTGAAATAAGGAGCGGCTACGGGATCTACTCCTGGTATAAACGACCTGAAAATAAAAATGCGGCAGTATCCCTGCCGCATTTTTATTAATAGCTTACCCAGATCATTCAAAGAATTTACCAAACTGCTCCACCTCGGTATGAACGGTAGCGAAGGCATTCTTCTGAATGGATTTATTGGTGGAATGCAGCTCTTTCAAGGCCGGAATATAGTCCTGCAGCCACACGTGCAGGGCATCGTGATCGGGCCCGCTCATGCGGCACTCACCAATCAGTTTGTCGGTGGAAGCCTGCAGGTCGGTTGCCACCTGGTGATAATCCGGGGCCTGCTGGGCAGCGGCTTTATCTACAATGGCTATTATCTCTCCCACGTTTTTCCGGGTAGGCTCATCGAGCTTCCATTTCTGCCCGTTATTCAGGGTCAGGGCTGTGCCGGGATCTGTGTGCGCAGCGGGGGTAGCCTCGGTAGCCTCACCGGCGGAAAAGTGGTTGTGCCCGGTATTAGCTTTATGGCTTTCCCCGGTACAATAAGAGAGGAACAGTACTATAGCGGACAGGAAGAATAGGGGTTTCATTGAAAGGTATTTTGGAGCATAAATCTAAAGACAGCTTTGTCCCTGTCCAATCGTTATCGTCAATCTCTTTCCTGATAAAGATCAGTCTTCCGCATTTCCTTTAAGGATAGCTTTGTCCCAAAACTGTGGATGAAGTACTGGAAGAAACTCTCGGCTAAGGAGATCAGCCACCGGATCGCGGAGGCCCTAAATGGAACTATCAATTTCGAGGAATATACCTGCCTGGGCATACCGGCCTCCAAACTGGACGAGCAACTGTTCCAGCCCTCGCTACCCTACCAGCAGCAATCACCACTGCTGCAGGTGTATATGCAGAACCCCAACCACATTGGCTGTCATACGCTGGGCGACTCGGAACTGTTTTTCTCCGGTACGCAGAACCTGGAAAAGGAGCTGATCGAGCTTATAGCCGTCGACCTGCTGAAGGCGGGCGAGGACAGCTGCGACGGATACGTGGCCGCCGGGGGCACCGAAGCCAACCTGCAGGCCGTGTGGGTATACCGTAACTACATTATCCGGGAATATGGTGCCACCCACGAGCAGATCGCTATTGTAAGCTCCACCGACACCCACTACTCGGTGGCCAAGGCCGCCAACCTGTTGCACCTCGATTGCCTGAAGGTCCCGGTAGATCATGCAAGCCGCCGCCTTTCGGCAGAAGACCTGAATCGGCAGGTGCAGGAAGCTGCACAAAAAGGAAAGAAGTACTTTATCGCCATTGCCAATATGGGCACCACCATGTTCGGTTCAGTTGATGACCCGGACGAATATGCACAGGCGTTCAAGGAAGCCGGTGTGCCTTACTTTATTCACGTGGACGGGGCCTTTGGAGGGTTTATTTATCCCATTTCGGGCGATACCCACCTGACCACGTTTGCCAATCCCAACGTGTCCTCCATTACGCTCGACGCCCACAAAATGCTACAGGCACCTTACGGCACGGGACTCTTCATTATCCGCAAAGGCTTTATGCCCTATGTGGTCACCAAAGAAGCGGCCTACGTGAATGGCTACGACCTCACCATCAGTGGCAGCCGCTCGGGCGCCAACGCCGTAGCCGTGTGGCTGCTGTTGTTTAGCTACGGGCCCTTCGGATGGCTGGAGAAGATCAATAAGCTACTCTACCGCACCCAGTGGCTTTGCGACGAATTGAACAAGATGGACGTCCGCTTCTTTAACGAGCGCTGCATGAACATCATCACCATCGAGCGCGAATTCGTGACCCCGGAACTGGCGGGCAGGTACGGACTGGTGCCCGACCAGCACGATGGCCAGACGAAGTGGTACAAGATCGTGATCATGGACCACGTAGACCTGGACCTGCTGAACCTGTTCCTAACCGACCTGAAGGAAAGCTTAAGCCAGCGTATGGAGGCGTCCTCAGGCCGGTTGTCTCTTGCCTGATGGCATTTTACTCCCACTTTTTTCATCCCACTGGCTGACGCCACGGAATTGCTGGAGCAGCAGCGCCAACAGCACAAGGCCGATAGCGCCAATGGCATTCATCCACAGGAACGAAATGTCGGGCAGGAACTTCATGAATGGGATCCGCTCGTTGAAGAACAGCACCACCACGAAGAGTTCCATGATGAGGGCGGCTATAAAGGTGGCAGTGCCCTTTACCCTTTTCACATAAAAAGCGACAAGGAAGATGCCGAGGATAACTCCATAAAAAAGGGAACCCAGTACGTTTACGGCCTCAATGAGGCTTTGTCCCAGCTTATTGGCAAACTGGGCCACCAGGATGCAGAAAATGCCCCAGCCGAGGGTATGCCATTTGGATAGGTGGTACTCGTTAATGGGCTGGTCCTCTCCTGCCAGGCGTTGGTGAAAGTCCACAACCGTACTGGAGGCAAGCGAGTTGAGGGCGGCGGCAATAGAACCCCAGGCCGCCAGGAAGATGATAGCGATCAGCAGTCCTTTCAGGCCTGCCGGCAGGTGTTGCTTCACAAAGGCCAGGAACACGTAGTTGGTGTCGTTGGTGTCCTTGCTGCTTACCCGGGCGCTGATGGCCTTAAACTGGCTGCGGTAGCCCTCCGTCTGTCCATTCAGCTCACGCAGTTGGCGGGAGAGGATCTGCACCGAATCACTATTTCCATTCTTTTCGGCCCGTGCAAAAGCCATTGCGGTCTGCCCCTTTACCTTATTGACCGAGTCGTAACGCCCCTGGAGAAGGGAGACAGAATCGCGGTAAGGCGAAACCCGTGCATCGTCCACCAGTGAGGTATTAAACGATAAAGGAGCTGCATTGAATTGGTAGAAGGCGAACACCAGCACGCCGATCAGCAGGATAAAGAATTGCATGGGGATCTTTACCAGCCCGTTCATCAGCAGGCCCAGGCGGCTTTCGGTATTGTTTTGTGCCGTCAGGTAGCGGCCCACCTGCGACTGGTCGGTACCAAAGTAAGACAGCGCCAGGAAGAAGCCCCCGATGATACCGCTCCAGATGTTGTAGCGGTCGTTCCAGTTGAAGCCATTTTCATTGGTGCCGCTGGTGATCACGTTGAGGCGTTCGAGCTTGCCCCCCACATGAAGGGCATCGACAAAGCTTACCCCTTCGGGCATGAGGTGCACCACCATATAGCCGGCCAGGAACATGGCGGCAAAGATGATGACCAGCTGAATCTGCTGGGTGTAAGCCACGGCCTTGGCGCCCCCGCTCACGGTGTAGATGACCAGGCAACCGCCCATGATGATATTGGTCCAGAAGATATCCCAGCCAAAGAGGGATGAGAGAATAATAGATGGTGCATAGATAGAGATGCCGGTAGAAAGTGCCCGCTGGAGCAAAAACAGGAACGAAGTCAGGAAACGTGTCTTTGTATCAAATCGGGACTCCAGAAACTCATAGGCCGTTAACACTTTCAGCCGGTTGAAGATGGGCACAAAGGTGATGCAGATGACTACCATGGCCAGGGGCAGGCCAAAATAGTACTGAACGAAGCGCATGCCATCGGCGTAGGCCTGCCCGGGTCCGGACAGGAAGGTTATGGCGCTGGCCTGGGTGCCCATAATGCTCAGGAGCACCATATACCACGGCAGGCTGCGGTTGGACAGGAAGTAGCCTTCGAGGTTCTTGGTCGTGCGGCTGCGGTACAGGCCGTAGAGCACTATGCCTATTAAGGTGATGGCAATAACGATCCAATCCGTTAGGGTCATGAAAAGAATTTAGTGAACAGGTAGAAAAATACGATAAGGGCCACGAGGAACCCTATCACGAACCCATACCATTGGGTCCAGGTCCGGAACAAGGGAACTTTTTCTTTATCGTCTTTCATGCTTTATCGTTTACGTAAAATGCCCGAGGCAAAGAGCCCGAGAGCCAAACCAATGAGCAAGCCTACGTGTACGCGCTTGATCAGGAAGCCGATGGCCAGCCCCAGTATCATTAGAAAGGCAAAGGCGATCCCTCCCCGCTTCTCGTCCGGTTTCACTGCCATAGCTATATTTCTTTTTTCTGGTTCAGGGCAATCAGGTTGGCGAGCAGGCGGTAGGCGCCCGGCACACCGGCGGGCAACTGGCGGAAAAACACCAGGCCCGTGTACGTAAAGTAGCCCTTGCCGTGTTTGGCAATAATGAGGCTACCTTCTTCCGCACTTTCGCCCGGGTCGCTCATGCTCAGAATAGGCTCGAAGGCTTTGTCCCAGCCGGTGGCGTGGTAGATGCTGCGTTCCTGCACCCAACCGGTAAAGTCCTCCCCCGAAATCTTGTTGGGGAAGTTCAATACGGAATGGCCCGGTTTCAGAAGGGTTACCGCCGCTTTTTCATCCGTAATACGGGTGCGGCTGATGTTGAAATTGTAGGGCCCGATTTTCGCCCTTACCGGCCCGATCTGGTTGCTGGTGTTGTACTGCACGATCAGGTTACCGCCACCTTCCACGTATTTCATCAGCTTCTCGTGGTGCTTGTTCAACCACTCGTTGGTATTGTAGGCCCGCACCCCGCTAATGATGGCATCGAACTGCCGGAGGTTGTTGCGCGACAGTTCCTTGTCGGTAAGCATCGTTACCTCGTAACCCATTTGCTCCAGGGCTTCGGGCACTTTATCACCGGCGCCTACGATGTAGCCGATTTTTTTTCCGGCAGTTTTTAAGTCTACCACTACGTAGGCAGCCTGCGCATCGGTGAAGTAATTGATGTAGGGTATGTGGTCATACTTTATGGTATGCAGTGACTTGGCCGTAGTCTTGCCGGGCTCTTGGTAATATTTAATTGCAAAGCTGTCGGCCGTTGTGCCTTTGGCAGCGCTACCCGCCAGGCGATCCTCAAAGGGGCGGCTGATGCTCTTGATGCCGCCTTTGCGCAAAGGGGCAGAATCATGAATCACATCGTCCTTTTTGTCGGTGTAGATCTTTACTGAAGAAAGATCTTTTTGTGCCGTATAGGTCAGTTCTTCCATCCCGGGCTTCTTCGTGCCTTTTACCAGGATGTTCAGCCGGGAAGGCACTTCGAGTGTGTAGGGTGGCAGGACCACCAGGGGTTGGTACAGCTCGCCGCGCACCGGGTCGGTAAACTTGTAGCGGATCGGCTTTTCGAAAACGAAGGGCTCCCCTTCCAGGTTCACGGTAAAGGACAGCTTATAGGAAGGCGACACATCGGGCTGACCAATGAGCTGCTGGTCGTTGACCGTGTAGTAGCCTTCGCTCATCCTGTGCTCCAGCCAGTAGGGTTGGGTAATAGCCTTTTCGCGCGACACCGGCAGGGTCTTCGAAAGGGTAAAGTTTTTATTCTTCGTAAGTGCCGCGTTGAGGGTTGTATCAAAGCCGTTCAGCGTAATACGGCTCACTTGGGCTCCGGTGCCCATACGGTCATTCAGGACAAGATTGATGCGTACCGAATCACCCTGCACTACGTATTGCTGCGGGGAGAAGGCTTCCACCCAGAGGCCGCTGGCGTCTTCGATCAGGGCCTTGGTCTCTTTGAGCTTCTGGTCTCTCCAGTAGCTTTGGGGCAAGGCATCGATGGCTTTATAAATGCGCACCAGCGGTGCAATCGATTTGTGCGGTTGCAGGAAGTCGAAGGAAGCGATGGCACTTTCAATTAGCTTTGCTACGGCTTCCCCGCCCTTTACCCGCTTCCAGTCGGTAGGCACCGCTTCGAACAGGTCGGTGGATACTTTTCCTCCACCGGTGGAGGAAAAGAACTCCATGGCCTCTCCTCTTGAGCGCGGCACACCGAAGCCCTGGCTTTTGTGCTGACTGCGGCTGTCGGCAGCAATCTCCCCGTAACTTTTTCCCAGAACCGGGTTATAGCCCCCCACGTCGAACTTGAACTGGTCTTCGCGCTGGGTGTTGTTGTTGCCAAAGTTGAACGTATTCCACAGGATGCGCCTGGCCTGCCAGGGCTGCACATATTGCAATTGCTCGGGGTAGCGTTTCGGGTCGGCAGCAGCCGTAAAGGCCTCATTGGCCAGGATAGCCGAAGCGGTGTGATGACCATGACCGCCTTCACCGGTTGTGGGAAAGCGGGTAATAATGACATCGGGCTGGAACTTGCGGATCACCCACACCACGTCGGCCAGGATCTTTTCCTTATCCCACTTGGTGAAGGTCTCGGCCGGGGTTTTAGAATAGCCAAAGTCGTAAGCCCGGGTGAAGAACTGCTCGGCGCCATCGATGCGGCGGGCAGCCAGCAGCTCCTGGGTGCGGATCAGGCCCAGTTCGATGCCCTGCTCTTCGCCAATGAGGTTCTGTCCCCCGTCGCCGCGTGTCAGCGACAGGTAGCCGGTGCGGTACAGGCGGTCCTTGGAAAAGTAGGTAAGCAGGCGGGTGTTCTCATCGTCGGGGTGAGCAGCCACGTATAGCACACTTCCCAATACATTCAGCTTACGCAGCCCGAGGTAAATTTCCGAAGACGAGGGTGAGGTTTGAGCCGTCGTCCCAAAGAACATCAAAAGCAGCAATCCCAGCAAAGAATATCGTTTCATGTAGTCAGGTATTTGGGCTTAACGCCTTAAGAGGCCTCAAATAAAACAAAAAGGGTGAAGATATGCTTCACCCTTTACCATAATTATAGAAATTTTATTGCCCTACAAGGAAGACGGCGTTGGAGAACATCAACTTACCGTTCTCCCAGAAAGAGCGGAAAAGAACGTCGTCGGCCAGGTAAGTAATGTTGCCACGGCCCAGCTCCTGTACGCCGAACAGCATGCCATCCTGCAGGCGGCGCTGCAGCTTAGAGCCCACAAAGCCAGCGATCTGCCGGTCTCTTTTGATCACCCCCACGTTCCAGCCCCCGTCTTTCATAAACTCGTAGATCTGGTCA
>DASWYM010000212.1:0-2774 GCA_036404975.1 Chitinophagaceae bacterium | reverse complement strand
CCCTGGCCCGTTTTTAATCCGTACCCTATGAAAACTGTTGGTAAGATAGAACCTTTTTTTTACAAAACCTACGCCCCCGCTGCATTTGGGCAAAAAAAATCCCCTCCGGAGGAAGGGGATAAAATGCGTTGAAGTTCTACTCAGTCTTGTGATCCTAACGCAAGGCTACTTTCACAGGATGGACCATTCATTTCACAGGGGGCATTTGCAGGACATGGATAATAAACGGTTCTATCGGAAAGTATCAGTGCCTCACAGTTGTACGGGGGAGCGTTTTCGAAGGGGAGATTTAAAAGCTGCACGAAGGTAATAGCGGCCGGGCATGAATGCAAATGATCTAAATCAACTTCTGGTTGTGCACACCGCTTGCGGGAACTGAAGATCACCCTTTTAGGATATGATAATAAAGTTTATCCACACCTGCAGTTTACAGTGGCCGGTATAACCTTGGGTTACAGCGCTCCTGCTTCCTTTGATCCCTGTTCGGCCATGTTTTTCAATTCGGTCGCCACCCGCTTCACATCCTCCATGGACGACCCTTTCTCGAGGCAGGCAGTGGCGCCCGCAGCCATTAGTTGCTCCTTCCTGGAAGGGGTGAGCAGGGTGGTGTACACCACCACCGGGATCGCTTCGTAGGCAGGTGTGCTCTTCAGGATCCCGATCAGGTCGCCGGCATTCAGTTGGGGAAGGGTATTGTCGAGCACGATCAGTGTAGGGTAAAGTTCCGGCTCTACCTCTCCCAGGTAATGGAGCAGGGCCTTGCCATCGATAAACCCCTTTACCTTGTCGCCATAGCCAATCGACACAAAGGCCTCATCGATCACCATCCGGTCATCTTCATCATCATCGACTATTAATATAGAAAAGGGTAAACCGTTACGCATGACCCTTAATACACAATAAGCGTACCCGTGCCATGCCAATGGGGCGGGGTGAAAGGTTATTGTTTGGTTAAACGCGCCGGGCAGAGTAATATAGAAGCCCTGCTACTTCTTCGACTGTCCCGTTATCTTTTTGCCCAAAGCCTTCATCTTCTTCTTAAAGCCGCTGTCCTTCTTCTTTTCCTCGCCGATGAGGTAACTGTAGGGCTTCAGCGGTTCCACATGATCGCACACGATTTTGGCCATACCCATCAGCGGGATGGCCAGCACCATACCCGGGATGCCCCACAACAGTTCCCCTGCCACCAGGGCCAGGATGGTAAAGAGGGGGTTAATGCTTACTTCGGAGCCCACCACCAGCGGCTCGATGAGGTAGGTCTGGATAAACTGCACCAGCGCGTAGGTCACCAGGATTCCGATGACCAGGTTCATGCCGCCGCCCTGTACGAGCGACATGGTAAGGGTGAGCGCCGTGCCGGTAAGGTTGCCCACAAAAGGAACGATCTCCAGCAGGCCGCAGATAATGGCAAAGAAGAAAGCGTTCTTCACCCCCACCAGGGTAAAACCGATGCCGTACATGACCCACAGCAGCGCGATCATCATCGCCAGGCCGCCGAGGTATTTCTGGGCGACCTGCTGCACCCCGTGGACCGCATGGAGGGCCGTGCCTTCCTGCTCCCGTGGCACCAGCCGCACGATAAATCCTTTGATCCGCCCGCGGAAGTAAAGAAACAGGAAGATGTACACCAGCACCAGTATCGTATTGGTGAGGAAGCTGCCCAGCCCTGCCAGGAAGCCGGTGATCATGGATCCCATGCCGCCGGAAGAAGAGGATTGCTGCTTTTGCAGCATCTCCTGCTGTTTCTGGGGCGAGATACCCAATTGCCGGGAAATGAACTGCTGGGCCTGATGGTATTTCGTGGTGAGTTGTTGCTCGATCTTGGTGGCATTGGAGGCAATGTCGGAGATCTGCCAGCTGATAAAGTAGATTACCAGGGCGAAGAAGGCCATGAGCGCCAGGATGGAAAGGATAATGGCCAGTACCCGGTGCACCCCTTTCGACTGGAGCCAATTGCTCACCGGCAACAATACCATCGCGAGCAGGCCCCCGAAGGCCAGGGGCACGAGGAAGGGCTTGGCATAGACGAGGATGACGACAATCAATACCAGGATGGCCAGTATAGCGGCAGCCTTAAATACTTTGGGATAAACCATGCCTCAGCTGCTTAAACAATTGTACCACAGCTGTGCGGTGGGTAGGAGCGAAACATGCCGATTGCTGTATGCTGCCCGCAATACGCTGTACGCAGGCGCTCACCACTCATCTCCAGGGCATCATGGGAACCTGAAACGTGAGGCATGAGTGGGTGCATAGAGGGCGCCTGGCCATTGCGTGGAGCATTGAACGGGGTTTACCTGTAAATGTTTGAACAGCAGCACCATGGTATTGAAATTGTGGGGGTAGGCCTTTCCTGCCTGGTGAAAACACCCGTCATCCTTTTATTCAACTATAAACCACAATCATGAAAGCGGCAGTATTTCATAAGATCGGGGATATCAGTGTAGACACCGTAGCTGATCCCAAAATAGAGCATCCCGGGGATGTGATCGTCAGGGCAGCCTCCACGACATCATCTCGCACCGCCTGCCCCTCGCCGATGCGGCACACGCGAACGATATCTTCAGGAAGAAGCAGGACAAGTGCGTAAAGGTGGTGCTAAGGCCGTGAGATAAAGAGGCGTTTGTGGAGTACAAAATAAAGAAACAGAATTAGTAGCGTAAGGAACACGCGCACCCGACGGTATCAAGACGACGGGAATAATCATCGTATCTTGTAAGCCCTTTTACACTATGAAGCAGGAAATGAAGTACAACGCCGCATATGATCCCCAA
>DASWYM010000211.1:0-9825 GCA_036404975.1 Chitinophagaceae bacterium | reverse complement strand
GGCGGGTGGTCCCGTTGGCGAGCAGGCGCGAGCCTGGAAGGAATCCCGCGGTACCGTTTTGCGTAAAATTGCCTTTAAAGCTTAAGGAACCCTGCTGCTCCAGCACCGAGCCGGGCATTAAAACCATATCCCCGCCCAGTGCTACAGAAGTGCCGGGAAGGATGGAAAGTTTGGTGCCGTCCGAAATGGTGATCTGGGCCTGCAAACAGACCCGGAAGAATAAAAGAAATAGTAAAAGTAAGCCGGGTAGAGCTTTGGTCATAGGATACAGATTAGTTTGGTTGCGGGGGCTAAAGTAAAAGTTCTTGCTATAGAGTGGTAGGTTTCCGTTAGAAATTTACAATCGCTAAGTACTAATACTTAATCTGAGCATCCGTGAAGGAGTAGAAGTACTTTGAGGGAATGTGCGAATGTCTGGGGGCTTCCGCACGATAACAGCACCACAGAGAGGGCTGCCAGGCCAAGGATCTTTTCTTTCATAATTAATGGATTTTGGTGAAGAATACGGATCCTTTGTCCGCTGCCCTATTGGGTACAAATAAGTTGCCAGAATGGCCTAGTGCTGAGCTATCCAGCGCCTGAGCAGGAAACATCAGGTGTAGGCAAGGAAATGAGGTTTAGCACTACATGCCAATGAAAATGCCTCTAACGGCTGTAGTAAAAGAGGTTAGAAAATAACAAAGGCGGGTAGTACTTTTACCTATCAGGAACTAAGGGTTCCTGTTGGTGTTAAAAATTCATTGGGGCAAGCGATAACAGGAAAGCAATAAATCAACCGCAAAACAGTATGGAAGCAAAACGATTAGCGGCCGAAAAAGCCGTGGAATGGATAAAGGACGGCATGACCATCGGACTCGGTACCGGCTCGACCGCCTACTGGGCTATTTGTAAAATAGGCGAACGGATACAGGAAGGACTGAACATCAGGGCCGTGGCTTCCTCGCGGGTGACCGAGCAGGTGGCACGCGAAGTGGGTATCCCGCTGATCACGTTTGCGGAAGTGCAAACCCTTGACCTGACCATAGATGGCGCCGATGAAGTGGACCGCGATTTCAACCTTGTAAAAGGCGGTGGCGGGGCCCTGCTCCGCGAAAAGATTTTGGCTTACAACAGCCAGACCTTCCTGGTAATCGTAGACGAGAACAAACTGGTAGGCACCCTGGGCCGTTACCCCCTGCCGGTGGAAGTGGTACCCTTTGCCGCCGAACAAACCCTGCGCCACCTGGCCGACCTTGGCTGCTCGGCCACCCTGCGCAAAGACGGCGACGCCCTGTTCACCACCGACAACAACCACTATATTGCCGACTGCCGCTTTGAGCAGATTCCCGACCCTGCGGCCCTCGACGTCATCATCCGCACCATCCCGGGCGTAGTGGAGACCGGGTTGTTTGTGCACAACATGGTGAGCCACGTGATCGTGGGATACAGGGATGGGGATGTGCAGGTTATGTAAGTTGAAGGAATTAGGGATTAGGAGGAGAGAAAAGGCCTAGGGGATCTTTAGAAAGAGTATAACTTACAGGGGTCATGATTTCTTCTATTTTTCAACAACGGTATTTAAGCGACAAGGGTTGGATTGTTGTCCACCAGCAGGGGCTTGAGCCGGCTGCAGGTGAGGCCGTGTTCCTGGAAAGCGGGGAGCCAGCTCCCGACGATGTCTACCAGTGCAGCACAGCTGAAGAAGTGCGGCGCATCGAAGTGCGAGAGGGTATGGTACACTTTTACTACCACCACAGGAAAGAAAGCGATATCGGCACGAGCAACACCTTTATCATCATTATCGCTACTATCCTGATCCTGTTCATCCTTTTCCGGGTGCTGGGCCGGCACTGATCCCTTTATCAGCTTGTATACACCCGGAGGACATCCGGATGTATAAAAGCCATTAGCGCAGCTACTTTTACTGTGCGTCGGGCAGCCGCTTGAACTGGATCGACTTTCCCTGCTTCAGGGCCACACCGGTGATGGCGCCGGCTTCATCTTTCTGAAACTCTACATCTGCATCTACCGCCTTTACGAAAAAGTGCGTCTCGCTTTCTGACAGCATCTCAAACGGCGGTTGGTTGCCTAGCTTACCCGACAGTTTACCTCCTTCTGCCGTGATGGTCAGCACCGGCCCGCCTTCCATTCCGTAACGGCCGGCATAACGCTGCAGCACTTCCGCTGGTAATGTGACAGGCTTGCGCTCTTTAGGCAATTCGTAGAACTCGCCGAACAACAGGGCCGTCAGGGCCTTACAAATCTGCGGGCCTTTGGAATCAAAATAGTTCGACAGGAAGATGATGCAGGCATCTTCGCCTGGGAAGCGGATGATATTGCTTACAAATCCATCAATGGAGCCGCTGTGGCTGATCTCTTTACGGCCACCCTTTTCCTTTATCTCCCACCCCAAACCGTATGGCGCCTTACCCGGGGTGAACATAGCAGCCCTGGAAGTTTCCGAAAGCAGCGAGGTGCCGTACAGAGCCCGGTCCAGGGAATAGAGGTCGCGTGCGGTGGCATAAAGGGCACCGGCACCGGCAAGGACGGACATATCATTAAAGCGGGCGGGAGCAAAGTCACTCTGGGGCGAAGCCGCATAGCCTAAAGCTTTCTGCTTCGAGGCGCGGTCGTTGCGGTCTACCCCTGTGGCAGCGAGGTGAAGCTTTTGTATGATGCCTTTGTTCAGCAACTGTGCATAGGACTTGCCCGATACCTTCTCGGCTATATAGCTCAAAAGGATGTAGTTGGAGTTGCTGTACTCGAAGCGAGCGCCGGGAGAAAAGCCCAGCGGCTCTCCCTTGAAGCGGTCAATGGTCTGCTGCAAGGTCGCTGGCTCGCCGATCCATTTGGCGTAGTACTCCTTCATGGTAGTAATACTCCTGATGCCGGAAGTGTGGTTCAGCAAGTGCTCGATCAGGATGGAGTCGCCTTTAGGATAGCCGGGAACATGTTTGCCCACCGGGTCCTTTACGGACAGCAGTCCCTGCTCCTGCAACTGCAGGATAAGGATAGCCGTGAACGGTTTGGAGATAGAGCCTATCCGGTATTCGGTGGTAGCGGTGTTAAGCACCTTGCCTTCTACATCGGCAAAGCCATAGCCTTTTTCAAAGAGCACATTTCCACCTTTGGCCAGCAGCACCGTTCCATTGAACTTTCCCTGCTTATAATAAGCCGACAGCAGTTCATCGGCCCGAGAGGCAATATCCTGCGCCCGGGACAGGAAAGGAAGCAGGGCTACGAACAGGAAGATCTTTTTCATGTGTTGGTTTTCGAGTTAAAGAAGATGGGACGCATATTTCTGCGGCAGGTTACAGGAAATGGTAAGTATTGGATAAATGGTAGCCGCGCCGGGAAATGGCAGTAGCTTTGAAGAACCAATTACTAAACCCGGCATTATGCTGCCAATGGATCCTCTCGAGCGGCTCTCTATAGCCCGAAGGCTTATGGATGACTATGCCCGGCGCACCGGTCTCACCGGTAAGGGTGGCGATGCATCCCACCGCTACCTGTGGACCGATGCTTTTGCCGTTCAGACGTTCTTTGGCCTTGCCGCTGTCCTTCCCGATCCCTCTTACCGGGACCTCGCCCTAAAGCTTATTGAAGAAGTACACGCCCACCTGGGGCGCTTCCATCGGCGCGATACCCGGAAAGGATGGATCAGCGGCCTGCCGAAACTGGAGGGCGCAGCTCACCCCACCGCGGGCGGCCTGCGCATCGGCAAGTCCCTGCCAGAGCGAGGAATGGAGGAGCCTTACAATGAGCGGTTGGAATGGGACCGCGACGGCCAGTACTTCCATTACCTAACCCGCTGGGTGCAGGCGCTGCTGGATGCCGGGTGGGAAACCAGCTACAAGAAATACGTCCTTTGGGCTGCCGAACTGGTGGTGGCAGGCGGCAGGTTCATTTACAAGAAAGGAAGCGACACGCGCATGTACTGGAAGATGAGTACCGACCTTTCGCGACCCCTTGTAGCCAGCATGGGGGTTCATGACCCGCTCGATGGGCTGGTGAGCGCATTAGGCGCATTGGAACAGGCACCTCAGAAAGCGCCAGTGCTCCAACCCGTTATTAAGGATCTTCAAGCCTGTGCGCGGGGGCTCGACTGGACCACTACCGACCCTTTGAGTATTGGCGGCCTGCTGCTCAACCTGGCCCGGGTAATGGAATTGCAAAGCCATAAGGTGGAGCTACCCGAAAGCATACAACCCCAAAAGCTACTGACCGATAGCGTGCAGGGCCTGGAAGCCTACCGCCGTACAGGGCAGCATCGCCTGGGTGTGGAGCAGCGCCTGCCCTTTCGCGATTGCGGCCTCTCGCTGGGATTGCGTGTGGTAACAGCTATGGAGCTCCCTGCAGGCAGTGCCACCAACCTGAAGCAACTGGACCGCTTTGGCTCCCTGGCCGACGATATCGAAGCCTTCTGGAGCACCCCCCGGCACCAGGAGGCCTCCACCTGGACCGGCCACCTGGACATCAATGCGGTTACTCTTGCCGCCAGCCTGACGGCTGCCGTCCATTCACTATAGCCGGTCTTTGCAAACAATTGTACCTTTATCAGGGCTGTTTTTGTATTCCTCGCTAACCGGCCATGACTGTTTCTATTGAAAGCTGGATCCATTGATGTATTCCTGCGAATGCTCCAACCTGGCGCTATGAAAGCTGGCTCTGCTTTCCCTGACGAACCCAGTAAGAGAACTCCCGTTTCCGAGGGCACCCCGGTGCTTTTATTTACCATCAACTAATGGGTTATGAAAAATCTTCTGCTCCTTTCAGTCCTAATGGCGGCCCTGGCCTTAGGAGGCCTGGCCCAGCTTCCGACGAATATAAGGACGGCGCGCTATGCCAATGTCGACCGCAACGGGACCTATACGCAGGACAGTGTACTGGTTATCTCCGACATAGATTTCCTGAAAAAAGATACCACCCGGTGGCTTATGGGCGACCACTACCGTAAGGAATGGATCACCCCGGTTAAAGTTCCCGTGGTGCGCCTTGACACTTTGTTTGGCGGAGTCAGCGTCAAAAAGGAAGGCGGCGGCAAGCAAACAAAGTCGTTACAGTTGTATGCCGACCGGTCGGGCAAAGAATACGTGATCCGCAGCATTGAGAAATACCCCGAGCGGGCGCTGCCGCCCGAGTTCGCCGGCACCCTGGCAGCCCAACTACTGAAAGACCAGATCTCTTCTGCTCACCCATTCGCTCCTCCCGTGGTGGCAGCCCTTTCGAAAGCGGCCGGCATCTATCACACCAACCCCCGCATGGTCTTTATTCCCCACTCCGAACGCCTGAAGGAGTACGACAGCCTTTTCGGCAACCAGTTTTATCTGCTCGAAGAACGCCCGCGCGGCAACTGGCAGGAGGAGCCATCCTTCGGCTATTCGGCTAATATTATTTCCACCGAAAAGTTCCGGGAGCGCCTGGTGAAGTCTGCCGCCGCCAAAGCCGACGCTGCGGCTTTCCTGCGGGCCCGTCTACTTGATATCCTTATCGGCGACTGGGACCGCCACGAAGACCAGTGGACCTGGGCCGAAGTGGGCGAAGGCGCCGACATCCTGTTCCGCCCGGTGCCTAAAGACCGCGACCAGGCCTTTGCTAACCTCGATGGGGTGCTGCCCTGGCTCGGGCGGCGGAAATGGGCCTTCCGCCGGGGGCAACACTTCGACTACGACATCCCGGATATAAAGGGACTGACGTGGCAGGGACGCAACCTGGATCGCCTACTCCTGAACAGCCTGGAATGGAGCGACTGGGAAAGCGAAGTCCGGTCGGTGCAGTCGCAATGGAGCGATGCCGTCCTGGAACAGGCCGTACGGCAATTGCCACCTGAACTCTACCCAGTCAGTGGCGAAGTGATCAGGGACAAAATGATCAGCCGGCGCAACAACCTGCTCCGCCATGCCCGCGACTACTACGGGGCCGTGGCCAAAGAGGTAGAGTGGCACGGCACTTCCGGGCCGGATCGCTTTGAGGTGCAGGGGCAGAGTGACAGCAGTGTAAGGGTTAGCCAGTCCAGCTACCACAACGGGGTATGGATACCGGTAAAGGAACGTACCTTTTACAAGGGACAAACGCAGGAACTGAGGCTCTTCGGACTGGAAGGCGATGATGAATTCCGCACCGAAGGGCTACTGGCAACCCCGGTAAGGATCCGGTGGATCGGCGGAGACGGGCAGGATGACTACCGAGCGGAGCCGGGCGGCAAACCGGCGAAAACTATTCACGTTTATGACACCACGCTGCGCCTTGCCGAAGGAGCACTGCGTGTCCACCGGCGCTACGATTCTCTTACCCACCAGTACCAATACGGCAACTATGATTACCACCTGCTGCGCCCAGTACTGCTCCCCGGCTACAACCCCGATGACGGCGTTTATATAGGTGGCGGCCTGGAATTCCGCAAGCACGCCTGGGGGCACGACAAATTCGGACAACAGCATTTCGTGGGTGCCAACTACGCCTTCCGCACAGGTGCCTATAACTTCCGCTACGAAGGCCTTTTCAAAAAAGTCCTGGGGGCCTGGGATATAGTGTTCCGGGGAGAGCTAAACCAACCCAATTACGTGCTGAACTTTTATGGCCTGGGCAATAATACAGAATTGGTCAGCAAAGGCAAGAGCTTTAACCGCGTACGGGTGAAACAGGGCACCGGGCTTTCCGGCCTGCAAAGAACCTTCTACCAAAAGCACCTGGTCAGCCTGCTGGCCGAACTGGAGTCCAACCGGGTGGAAAGCCTCGACAAGCGCTTTGTGTCGGCTTCTAATCCCGCGCTCGACTCTTCGCAGTTCGAGCGGTACAACTGGCTGGGCGGTACAGCGGCCTATACTTTTACCACTCTCAACCAACCCCTGTTTCCCAGCAAAGGCGTGCAGTTCAACAGCACGTCGCGGTACCTGTATGCCGGTGGGCAGTCGGATGACTTCTTTAACCAGTCAGCCTCCTTCTCCTTCTTCCTTCCGCTGGGCAAAACCGTCTTTGCCTCGCGGGTGGGAGGCGCTACGCTGTGGGGCGAGCCCCAGTTCTTCCAGTACAACCAGTTGAGCGGGCTGGAGAATTTAAGAGGCTTCCGCAGGAGCCGCTTTGCCGGCAAGTCGATGGTGTACAACAACAACGAATGGCGCATACCACTAACGAATATCAATACCTACCTGCTCGTCGGGAGGCTAGGCATGACCCTGTTTGTGGACAACGGCCGGGTATGGATGCCGGATGAAGATTCAAACCGCTGGCATTGGGGCTATGGTGGCGGCCTGTGGATGCTGCCCTTTGGCCGGGTTTCGTTCTCGGCCCATTACGGCATCTCCGGCGAGGACCGGGTGCTGACGGTGCGCACCGGGTTCCTGTTCTAAGGACGTGAAACGGGAGACGGCAGACGTGAGAGGAAAGACATGCGATTAAATTCCGTAAAATAGCCAGCATGATCGAAGAGACATGTAGCGTATAGCGTACAGCTTATAGCGCTTCGCGTTTCTTTGTGTCTTCATGTCTTTGTGTACTTCGTGACAGGGTGATCGCTTTAGCGATCTGCATTTTGCGCAGCGATACGGTCCAGCAGGTCCTGGGTATCCTTAGGCGCCGGCATCTCGTAATCGACCAGTCCCAGGGCACTGCGGCAAAAGGTCATAGCCTCTTTCAGGTAGCCCTGCTCCACGTCCTTATCGGGATGATGGGTTTCACAGGTCAGGCCCACGATAGCCTGCCCATCGCTGGTGTACAAACACATAGCCGCCCGTATGGGTCCTTCCCGGGGGTTGAACCAGTAAATGGCGTGCATGGTGTAGGGCGCATGCTCCAGGTAGTCCATCAATTGACCGGCCGACGAAAAGACAATCACGGGGTGTTCGGAAAACTGCGGCAACTCATACGTGTCGGTGTACTCCTCGCGCTGCGGCAGGAAGCGGTCTAGAAAGGACGTAATGAACTCCCTGGTCCGGGGGTGGACCAGCACATAGATGTCGGCAAAATGGACGGCATTAGTTGGGGACTCCTTCATGATCTGACCCGTTCAAGGCCTAAAATAGTGCTTTACGGCCGGTTTGTAAACCATGTCCCCTATTCTGTGTCCGTTCCCGGCGCCGGAACCCTAGTTAAGCTTATAAGAGAGCAGGTCCACCGTCACCCGCAATACCAGGCCATTCGGCCCCGGCACATATTCTTCCTGGCGCACCATGCCTACTCCCGGCTTTAGATAAGTTACATACCGCATGGTCAGGGCACCGTTACAATTCCTGCCCGACCTTTCGTTCTTTAAACATTCGTAACCGTTCACATTAGAGAGGGCCCCAAAGCCCTGGAAGGCAGATTCCTGGGCCGCACAGGCGCCATCCGTCATGCGCCAAATGGTACTGTCGTTGGAATAGACTCGCTGAAACACAATGGCAAAAGGATCGGTCAGCGAAGAATCCATGGCAATACCCCGTACGCTGTTCATCCCTACATTGGTTAGCGTATACCCGGTTTGCTTGTCCCTGAAATAGAGCTGGCCCCTTACGTTCAGGGTGTCGGTTATTTTGATCTGCTCGCCGCTAAACGAAGACTCTTCCTTTCCATCGGGCTCATAAAAGGTACGTTTGTACGTCCACTCGTTTTGTAAAGCCAGTGGCCACAGGCCATCCTGCCGGGCAGGCCTGGGCGCTTCTTTGACGGCCATTTCTTTTTTACAGGCGGGCAGCAAGGCAATGCAGCAAAGCAGGATACAGAGGCATTTCATAAACAGTTATTTTTGCCGGTCACCGGCCTGGCCGGTGACCGGCAAAAATAACTTCAAAAGCAGGGAGCTCATAGCCCGTGACACATGATCTATGTCAGTCTTTATTACCGGGCACCTGTTCATACAATTCTTTTTCTTTTACAACGTTTAGAGGATTCAACTTTAGGCCTGTACACTAAAACCAACGTATGGATCCCATCCTGCTCCTGCTCTGTGCCCTCATGATCACCGCCATCGTGCTGATCATCATCTTCCGCCCCAAACCCAACAACAACCTTTTTGCTCTCTCCTATAAACTCGATGACCTCTTTGGCCGCCTCGACAAGCTGTCGGCCTCTCTAAAGGACGACTTCCGCACCAACCGCGAGGAGATTGCCGCCACCTCGCGCGATAACCGTAGCGAGTTGAGCGACTCGCTGCTGAAGTTCAAAAGCGAGATGACCGAGACCCTGCGCCTCATTACCGAGCAGAACCGCCAGGGCGTGCAGGGGGTAAACAAAACGCTGGAAGAAAAGGTAACGGCGCTTATCGACAAGGTAGAAGCCATCAACAAAACCAACCGTGAGACCATCACCACCAACCTAAAGGACTTTTCGCTGGAGCAGCGCACAAAGACCGACGAGTTAAAAAGCGAGCAGAAAGAAGGCGCCGCCCGCACAGTGGAGCAGTTAGAAAAGATCACGGCCAAAGTGGAAGAAAAGCTCACGGCCCTGAACGAGCAGGCAAAGGCCGATGGTCACCTGATGCGCCAGGCGCTCGATACTTCCTTTAAATGCTTCCGCGATACTTTCACACAGAACGTGGAGGCGATGAACAACCTGCAGCGCGAGAAATTCGGGCAGATGGAACAAAAGCAAACCGAACTGGTGCAGAAGACCGAAGAGAAGCTCGAGAAGATGCGCGAGACAGTGGACGAGAAACTCCAAAAGACCCTCAACGAGCGCCTCGGCCAGTCGTTTGAACTGGTAAGCCGTCAGCTGGAAAGCGTACAAAAGGGGCTTGGTGAAATGCAAACCCTTGCCCAGGACGTAGGCGGGCTGAAGCGCGTGCTGAGCAACGTAAAGATGCGCGGCGGCCTTGGCGAAGTGCAGCTCCATATGCTGCTCGAAAACATACTGGCCCCCGACCAGTACGAA
>DASWYM010000210.1:0-3607 GCA_036404975.1 Chitinophagaceae bacterium | reverse complement strand
TCCTCTTCCAGTTGGTGAATGGTGCGCTGCAGGTTCTGGATGGATGTATCGGCTACCGCCACTTTCTTTTCCGCATCAAACTGGCTTCGCTGGATCTGTTGGAACTCGTAGCGCAAATCGTTCACAGCCGAGCGCTTCTCATCCAGGATACCCCGTTTGGCATCTACCTGGCTGCGGAACTCCTCCAGCTGGCCGGTGAGCTGGCGGAGGGCTTTTTCCTCGTCGCCGATCTGCTGCTGGGTAAAGGAGATGCTTTCCTCGATGCCAGTGATCTGGCCGCCGGCCTTTTGCAGGAATGCCTCCAGGCTCTTGGCCCGTTCGGTGAGGTATTCGAGGCGCTGGGCCGCCAGGTTCTTTTCGTTCTCCCGGGTGCGCACTGTTTGTACCAATTCATTGAACTCCGCCTGCATGGAGTGCAGCTCACGCTCCCGGTCGATGAATCCTACCCGTTCGCGCTCCAGTTCGGCTTCACGGGTGGCGATGCTGGCTTCGAGGACAATACGCTTATCGGTCTCTTCCTCGTGCTTAGTATTTAATTCTTTATAGGTAAGGTTGAACCCCTCCAGGGCAGCTTTGGCCAGCTCGATAGAGATCTCGCGGTAGTCCTTCTTGATCTCGTAGTACTTCTCGGCTTTCTTCGCCTGGTTTTCGAGGGTCTTCAGCTGGTTGTTGATCTCGAACAGGAGGTCCTCGATACGGTTGATATCCTGCTCAGTGGCGTCCAGCTTTTGCTTGGCTTCCTTCTTACGGGTCTTGTAAATGCTGATGCCGGCTGCCTGTTCCAGCATGCGGCGGCGGCTGTTTTCCTTATCCTTGATCAGGTCGTCCACCATACCCAGCTCAATGATCGCGTAGCTGTCGGTAGACACGCCCGTATCCATAAAGAGGTTTTGGATGTCTTTCAGGCGGCAGGTCACGTCGTTGAGGCGGTATTCGCTGTCACCGTTCTTGTAAAACTTCCGGGTAATAGTGATGGTGCTGAATTCCGTAGGCAGGAGGTTCTTGGTATTTTCGAAGGTCAGGCTCACCTCGGCAAGGCCGGAGGCGCTGCGGGTCTTGGAGCCGTTGAACACCAGGCTCTCCAGGTTCTCGGAACGCAGGTGACTGATCTTCTGTTCCCCGATCACCCAGCGGATGGAGTCCACAATGTTGCTTTTTCCGCAGCCATTGGGTCCTACAATACCCGTGATGTTTTCATCGAAGTTAACAATGGTTTTATCAGCAAAGGATTTGAATCCCTTCAGCTCTAAGGATTTTAGTCGCACTCGTCAGCAATTTTTAGCGGCCAAAGATAATTTAATGTAGAAATATGAAGATTACTTTAACGTTTGGACCCTGGAACCTTATCCACCACTTGTACACAAAAAAGTATAATACGTTCATTCTTAGCCATTAAAAAAACACGCTTTAGCATTTTGATAAGTAGAATGAAAAGGGTATTTTCCCTTTTATAACCAATCTTTGCACCGCAAAGCCCAAAACTATTAAAATGAAAACCGTTATTGTTCCTGTAGATTTCTCCACCTCCTCCATCAATTGCGCCCATTATGCCGTCACCATGCTGACGGGCACTTACGAAACTACGCTGGTCCTTTTCCATGTGTACGAAAAAGAGGCCGATGCCGAAGAAGCCTGGTTCCTGCTGGAAAAGCTTAAGAATGGCCTCGCCGACAATGGGATAGTAAAGGTGATCTGCCATGCCGAGCAGGGCGACGACTTTACCGAAAACCTGACCCGTTTTGCCCGCCATCGTTCGGCCCAGCTGATCGTAATGGCGCTTAACGAAAAGAAGCGACTGGAGCAGATCTTCTATTCCAGCAGCACGATGAAGGTAGTGGACAAAAACCCCTGCCCTGTGATGATCATCCCGCCGACCGCTTATTTCGGATCGATCAAGAACGTGGCCCTGGCTTCCGACTTCAAGGATGTGGATATGACCGTTCCAACAGGACCCCTGAAGGCTGTACTGGACCTGTTCCGCCCCAACCTGCACATCGTGAACGTCAACAGCGATCACTATGTGGCACTGACCGAGGAGTACCTGGCCCAGCGCGCCAAGATGGCCGAAATGTTCAAAGACTATCACCCCGAATTCTACTTTATCGGCACGTTCGATTTCCTGGATACCATCAACCAGTTCGTATCGGACAAGCAGATAGATATGGTGATCACTATACCACGCTCGCGCTCTTTCCTGGACAACCTCTTTAAGAGCAGCAATACCAAGAAACTGGTGTTCGAGAGCACCGTACCGGTACTGGCGGCACACGAGTAATTATGGAGGGCAATTTTGCCCACGACACTACAAGGCCTAATTTCGCTAAGCGGGTTAGGCCTTTTGTGTGTTTGGGTGATATAAAACGATTGCATGAAGAATATTAAGCTGATTGAAGTACCATCGGAGATTGGTGCCGGTACCCGGGGTGCCAGTTTAGGAATAGAAGCTATTAAGATCGCAGCCCTGGATTTCATGAGCAACTTCTTTATCCATTTCCCTTCGGAGAAGGTGCCTACCGAAAACAAACTACTTTATGAGCCAATAGAATCACCTTATGCCAAACGCATAAAAGGCATAGCCGCCATGTATGAAAAGGTAAGCAAGGCAGTGGCCGACTCTATAAAGAATAACTTCTTTCCCGTTGTCCTTAGCGGCGACCATAGCACTTCGGGCGCTACCATTGCCGGGCTGAAGATCGCAAAGCCCAAAAGTAAGCTGGGCGTGATATGGATCGACGCCCATGCCGACCTGCACACCCCCTACACTACCCCTTCGGGCAATATGCACGGCATGCCCCTGGCGGCTTCTATTAATGAGGACAACCAGGAAAGCGGCGTGCACGAACTGGACCCGGAAACGGCTAAATACTGGAATACCTTGAAAACGATAGGTAAGATAGCCCCTAAAGTACTGCCGGAGGATATCGTCTTTATCTCCCTGAGGGATTATGAAAAGGAAGAAAAGAACCTTATTGACAAATACGGCATCAAAGTCATTACGACCAAGGAAGTGCGAAGCAAGGGTCCGGAAAACATTGTCCGCTCAGTGACCCGCTACCTGAGCGACTGCTCCGATATCTATGTGTCCTTCGACGTGGACAGCCTCGATTCCTCCATCAGCAAAGGAACGGGTACCCCTGTCAACAATGGTCTCCGCGAACGCGAGGCCGAAGACCTGATCTCCAAGTTCATGCAGAACCGTAAGGTGTGCTGCTTTGAGATCACCGAAGTGAACCCTACCCTGGACAAAGAAAACCTGATGGCCGAGATCGCCTTTAACATCTTGCAGCGCAGCGTGAACGTATTGATGATGAGTTAAAACCTTCTATGAAAAGTATAATCTCCTTCCTGTTACTACTGATCCCCTGCACCCTTCTGGCGCAGGAACCCTATACAGATGCCGTGCAGAAACATCAGGACAACTACGTGCAGGCCCACGAAGTGGTCACCGGGGCTGACCGTAAGCACCTGGCCTTCTTCCCTATTGACAAGACCTACCGGGTGGAAGCCCGCTTTGAGCGCCGGGAGAACAGCCCCTGGTTCCTGATGGAGACTTCGGGCACAATGAAAAAAATGTACCGGGTGTATGGCACCCTCACCTTTACCATCA
>DASWYM010000209.1:0-9609 GCA_036404975.1 Chitinophagaceae bacterium | reverse complement strand
TTCCACTCCAGTTGCAGGGCCCTGAACGACTCCACCAGTTTGGCCCCCATGGAACGGGGCCGCTTCTCCAGGGCCCGAGCCACCTGCATGGTGATGGTGGACGCCCCCGAAGTACGCCGGCGCTGGAGCACGTTATTCAGTCCCGCCCGCGCAACAGCAATGGGATTGATCCCCCAGTGGTAATAAAAGTATTTATCCTCCTTAGCCACGATGGTCTTCCGTAGCAAGGGAGAGATCTCCCCCAGCTCGGTTTTCATCCGCCACTTCTCGTCCCGGGTAAGGAACGCGTGGACCACTTCGCCGCTCTCATCAGTCACTACGGTGGTGTATTCTATATCATCCGGGAGAGGTGCCGCATAGTTTAGCAGGAGGAAAGACGCAAAAAGGATCCCTGTGGCAATTACAAATCTTTTAACAGGAAAACCCCATTTTACATTCGTAACTTTCTGTAAGAATCTTTTAAAATTATATGGACTCATCGAGCCATCCTCCGTAGCGGTTTTACACACCGAATTTCTATCTTCTTTAATGAATTAGAAATAACTCGCTAAAATTTAACGCTTCCCGCAATTCTCACTATCTTTTCCGCGAACTAACTCAACCCCGACCTTCTATGCGCCTCAAACTCCTGATCGCAACTACACTAGTGGTTGCTATTTTTTTATCCGCCTGTAACCGCGACTTCGTAGCCCTCAATTACACCAATGCCAAGGGTGAAGTACCGCAACTGGGGAACCTTGTTTTCCGCTTCAATAAATCGTTGGTCACCGATTCGCTGCTGAACCACTGGGATTCCACCGAGTACATTTCCTTTCAGCCCCGCATCCAGGGGCGCTTCCGCTGGGAAGCCCCCGACCAGCTTGTCTTCTCTCCTTCGCATCCGTTGGCTCCTGCCACCTCCTATAGCGTAAAGATAGGTGACGAGGTATTGCGCTATAGCCAATACGATAAAGTGCAAACCGAAAAGGAGATCGCCTTTCATACCGCCCCGCTGCAGCTAAGCAACGCCGAAGTGACCTGGGTACTTCAGGACGAAAGCAGCCGCACCGCGCTTCCACAGGTCGTACTGCAGTTCAACTACCCCGTGAAGCCCGAAAGCCTGCAGGACAAGCTTTCAATAGATGTAGACGGAAAGAAATCAGACTATACCCTACAGACTTTGTCTGCCTCCAATGAAGTGGCGGTGCGCCTCAATAGCTTTAAAGGAGAAGATCGTAACTACGAAGCACAGGTGAAAATAGATAAAGGCCTCGTGCCACAGGGCGGCAAGAACGCAACGGACGCCCCAATTCAAACCCTGCTTTCTATTCCCTCTCCCTATGTGCTCACCATCAACAGCATCGAATCGGAGCACGACGGTACCGAGGGCGTGGTGCGCATCAACACCAGCCAGCAACTCTCGGGTGACAACCTCACATCCCTCATCAAATTCGAGCCGGCAGTAAGCTACACGGTCGACTACACGCCTACCGGCATCATCCTGCGCAGCGATAAGTTCTCTGCCGAAGAGAGCTATGCCCTTACCATCATCAAAGGCCTGAGGGGCCGTATTGGCGGGGTGCTCAAGGAGAACTACAACGAAAGTGTGGCCTTCGGGCAACTGGAGCCCGCCATCCGCTTTACCAACAGCAAAGCGGTGTACCTCTCCAAAGAGGGCGGTGGCAACATCGAAGTAAAGATCAGCAACGTGCCCAAGGTAAAACTGGTCATCTCCAAGATCTACGAAAGCAACCTGCTGCTGGCCCAGCGTGTTGGCTACCAGCCACCCAATGAAGAGCGGGAGGCCGAATACGCCTCCTATGCCGAAGAAGGTGAGTACGGCTATTACAACGAAGCGGTAGTAGCGGGCGATGTCGTCTACAGCAAGGAGATCGACACCCGCACACTGAAGAAGTCGGGTGGTGGCCGCGTGCTCAATATCTCCCAGTTCAGCGACCGCCTGCCGGACCTCAAGGGTATCTATCATGTAATGCTGCGCTCCTCCGAGAATTACTGGGTACAGGACAGCCGCTTTATCTCGCTTTCCGACATTGGCCTGATTACCCGCCAGGGAACGGACAAGCTCTTTGTCTTTGCCAACTCCATCAAGACTGCAGGCGCCATCGCCGGGGTGACGGTTAAAGTCTACGGCAACAACAACCAGCTCCTCGGCACAGGTGCCACCAATAAGGACGGCGTTGCCGAAGTGGCCATTTCCCAGCGCCCCTTCTCCGGCTTTAAGCCCGCCATGGTCATTGCCTCCACGGCCGATGACTTCACTTACCTGCCGTTTAACAACACAAGGGTCAATACGTCACGTTTTGACGTAGGCGGCAAGCGCAACAACGCAACCGGCCTCGATGCCTTCATCTACCCCGAGCGCGACATCTACCGCCCCGGCGAGCGGGTCAACTTTGCCGTGCTGGTGCGCGACCGCCAATGGAAAAGCCCCGGAGAGTTGCCTGTCAAGATCAAGGTGCTCCTGCCCAATGGCAAGGAGCTGAAAACCTTCCGCAAAACCCTCAACGAGGGCGGCAGCACCGAGAGCAGCATCGACATTTCTACAGCGGCGATCACGGGCAGCTACGGGGTGGAAGTCTACAGCTCCAACGACGTGCTGCTGGCCTCTAAAAACATCATGATCGAGGAGTTCGTACCTGACCGCATCAAGGTCACCACGGAGCTGAATAAGCCATCTTTCCGCCCTGGCGACGAAGCAGTGTTAAGTATTAATGCCGAGAACTTCTTTGGTCCTCCCGCCGCCCACCGCAACTACGAAACCGAGATCCAGGTAAAGCAAAAGGCGTTTACCGCTAAAGCCTTCCCTGACTACGAATTTGCCCTGGCCAACCAGCAAACTTTCTTTGATAAGGTAGTGCAGGAAGGAAAGACCGACGAGGCCGGTAATGCCACCGGCACATTTAAAGTACCTACCCTGTACAGCAATATCGGCATGCTGCAGGCTAACTTCTACACAACCGTCTTTGATGAGACCGGCCGGCCGGTGAGCCGCCTGGCGTCCACGCCCATTTACACGCAGGACGTGTTTCATGGCGTAAAGGACGACGATATGTATTACTACCCGCTCAACCAACCTGTGTCCTTCAGGCTCCTATCCGTCAATAAGGACGGTGCTGCGGTGAATGCCACGGCCCGCGTGAAAGTCATCAAGCACGAGTACCGCACGGTGCTCTCCAAGCGGGGAAGCTATTTCCGTTACGACAGCCAGAAGGAGGACAAGCTGATGGCTGAAAAGGAGATCACCATCGGCAGCGGCACGCCCTTTTCTTATGTGCCCCGCTCCCCCGGCGACTACGAGATCCGCATCTACCGGCCGGGCGCCAATGCTTACGTAAGCAAAAGCTTTTACAGCTACGGATCCTGGGGTGGCGATGCTTCTTCTTTCGAAGTAAACAACGAAGGTCATATCGATATTGAGTTGGACAAGGAAGGCTATCTCTGCGGCGAAACCGCGAAGGTGCTGTTCAAGACTCCCTTTAGCGGCCGCATGCTGGTGACGATGGAGCGGGATGGCGTGCAATCCTACCGATACGTGAACGTGGTCAACCGCAACGCGTCGCTTGACCTGAAGATGGCTACCGGCCACGTGCCCAACGTCTACATCACCGCAACCCTCATCAAACCCCACGAAGTGTCCGATATTCCCCTCACGGTAGCCCACGGCTTCCAGAATGTGCGCGTGGAGGAAAAGGACCGTCGCATACCGGTGGAGATCCGCGCCCAAAAGACCAGCCGCTCGCACGTCCGCCAACGGGTCAGCGTAAAAGCGGCGCCCAACAGCTACGTCACGCTGGCCGCCGTGGACAACGGCGTGCTGCAGGTGACCGACTTTAAGACACCGGATCCATATAGTTACTACTACCAGAAGCAGGCCCTCGAAGTGGCCTCCTACGATATCTATCCCCTGCTCTTCCCCGAAGTGCGGGCACGCCTGAGCAGCACCGGCGGCGACGGTGAGACCGATATGTACAAGCGCGTCAACCCCATGCCCGCCAAGCGCTTTAAAATTATGTCTTACTGGAGCGGTAATAAAAAGGCCAATGGCAGCGGCGTGGCCGACTTTGAGTTCGACGTACCCCAGTTTAACGGGCAGGTGCGCCTCATGGCCGTAGCTTTTAAGAACGAGCAATTCGGCTCTTCAGAAACCACCATGCAGGTGGCGGACCCGCTGGTCATCAGTTCGGCCCTGCCCCGCTTCCTGAGTCCCGGCGATACCGTGCAGGTACCGGTAACCATCAGCAACACCACTTCCAGGACAGCCAGCGGCCAGGCTACCATTACTGCCGGCGGGCCGGTGAAAATAGTGGGTGCCGCCAGGCAGGGCATTTCTATTCCCGCCAACAGCGAAACCCGCGCGGTGTTCAACGTTGTGGCCGATCCTAAAGTGGATGTAGCGAAGGTCACCGTGCAGGTAAAAGCCCTGGGCGAGCAGTTCAGCGATGAGACGGAGATCGCCGTGCGCCCGCCGGCCAGCCTCCAAAAGGTCACCGGCAGCGGTTCCATTGTGGGCGGAAGCACACAGCGTATAACCATACCCGGTAACGACTTCCTGCCCGGCTCCTTCGATTACGAGCTGGTGGTCAGCCGATCACCCGTCGCCGAAATAGCCGACCAGCTCCGCTGGCTTGTTCAGTACCCCTATGGCTGCACCGAGCAGACCATCTCGTCGGCCTTCCCCCAGATCTATTACGTCGACCTATCCAACACGCTGCAGAGCGGCAAGGGCCGTGCGGCCAACGCCAATGCCAACGTGCTCGAGGCCATCCGCAAGATCAAAATGCGGCAGCTGTACAACGGTGCCGTTACGCTCTGGGATGGCGAGGGACAGGCCGACTGGTGGACCACCGTCTATGCCGCCCACTTCCTGCTCGAAGCACGCAAAGCCGGCTTTGACGTCGACGGCAGCCTGCTCGAAACGATGCTGGGCTACCTGTCCAACCGCCTGAAGACGCGGGAAACGATCAACTACTACTACAACCGCGACCAGCAGCGCAAGATCGCCCCGAAGGAAGTGGCTTACAGCCTGTACGTACTGTCGCTCGCCAACCGGGCCCAGGTATCGGCTATGAACTACTATAAGTCCAACCCGCAACTGCTGGCCCTCGATAGCCGGTACCTCCTGTCGGCAGCCTATGCCACCGGCGGCGACAAGCGCTCCTTCACCTCCTTCCTGCCCTCTTCGTTCAGCGGCGAAGCCTCGGTGCAGCAAACCGGCGGCTCCTTCTACAGCGAGACGCGCGACGAAGCCATTGCCCTCAACGCCCTGCTGGATGTCGATCCCGGCAACCCTCAGGTACCCCTGATGGCCAGGCACGTGAGCGACCGGCTGAAAAAAGAGCGCTACCTCAACACTCAGGAACGGGCCTTCTCATTCCTGGCCCTGGGCAAGCTGGCCCGCTCCGCCGCCAGGTCCACTGTCACTGCCGAGATCCGCAGCAACGGCAAGGTAGTGGGCAGGATCGACGGCAATGATTGGAAAGCGGGCCCGGAGATCCTGCGCTCCTCTAACCTCGAGGTAGTCACCAAAGGCAGCGGACGGCTCTATTACTCCTGGCAGGCCGAAGGCATTTCCGCCACCGGCACCTTTACCGAGGAAGACAACTTCGTTAAGATCCGCCGTCACTATTTCGACCGCAACGGTAACCCTATAACCGGCAACACCTTCCGGCAGAACGACCTGGTGGTGGTGCGCCTCACGCTGGAAAAAGCCTACAGCAATACTATCGAGAACCTCGTGCTCACCGATATGTTGCCCGCCGGACTCGAGATCGAGAACGCGCGCACCAAGGAACTCCCCGGCATGGACTGGATCAAGAACGCCTCCGACCCTACAGCCCTGGATGTGCGCGATGACCGCATCCACTTTTTCGTCGATGCCACCAAACCCGTGCAGACCTACTACTATGCCGTGAGGGCCGTCACCCTGGGCCGGTTCCGCCAGGGTCCCGCCAGCGCCGACGCCATGTACAACGGGGAGATCCATTCCTATCATGGCGCAGGCACTATACGGGTGGTGAGCAAGTAAGAGCTATTAGCTGATAGCTGCTAGCCGGTCAACGGTCATTAGGTCACTGAGTCAGTAAGTCATTAATGGCTTCCTGGTTCAGTGACCTTTTTCGTCAATGTTCATTGGTGAAAATCACAACCTTCACGCTCTACGCAGAGTTGCGTGTCCTCACGCAACTCTGTTGTACTAAGTCGTTGTACTGAGTCTCCCTACTCAGTACCAGGACAACCAGGACCTTTAATAATCCACGGAATAGGTCCTCCTCTCCCGCAGATCCGCAATGTCAAAGAACTAAACAAAGAAGCTGCAGGCCACAAGCTGCAGGCTTCAAGCAGGGAAAACACCTGACTCCTTCACTGCCAGGTCTCCGGCGCGGCCCTAGAGACGCACCGGGACCCGGCAGCTCTACCTCATTTGCACATCTGCACATTTGCTAATGTACTATTCCGGTTACCCCCTTTCCAAATCCCGGTTCCTATTCTTCCTATCTTATCCTTTCTTTTCCCATTTATTCCTATGTTTCAGACTTAGAGGTCGTAAAGAGTTCTGGCTTTCCTCATTCGCACATCTGCACATTCGCTAACTGCTCTCCCCTTCCAAACACCCGGAGTCATTCTGGCGTTTGACCGCAAAGAAGACCTGCAGGTGCCGGTTAGGAATAGTGCACTATGCTATTCACTAGAAATTTCCTCAACCTTCCCTGCATGGCGAAGTACCCCGGGTCTATGTGGGTCTATCCTTCCTAATTCTTCCTGTTTTGGGTCTATAAGGGTCTTCGCTATAGGAGTGCCGGAGCCCAGTAATTCACTAACCTTGTCATTTCGAACGAAGTGAGATTTCGATAGCTATCGGAACTGTGCTCAATGCTGTCAGGCTGCCGGTGTCCTGTAAACCTTATATCACTGTCATCCTGCTAAGGACCTGTGCCTCGAGCAGTCATGTTCTGAACATGCAATAGCAACCCTGTCATTTAAACCCTAAGGCAACACTCTGCTTTATCAGCAACAGTCCTTCCATTGCCACCATAGATTCTTCCAGAATGACAAGGTGAGAGGGTTTACAGGCCACTGGCAGCCTGACTGCAGTACGTTGGGAGCCAGTCATGCCTCTGCCCCTAAAGCATCAGCGTCATCCCTTTAAATCTGCGTAATCCGCGATACGTCCTCCCAATCCACCGGTTGGTGTAACGTTTTTCGTATCGCCTGCGCCTTGTTCTAGGTTTGACCCTGAAATCAACAACGCATCGTTAACCCGGAACTTAAAACCTACTGTTATGCGAATCTTATTGCTCCTCCTGCTTTCCAGCCTGACTGCTTTCGCCGCCCAGGCGCAACAAATCACCGGCACCGCCAGTGACGCCGATGGTGCTCCCGTAAAAGGCGCGACTGTATCGCTGCTCAAAGACTCTACCGTAGTGAAGTTGGCTGTTACCAAAGAAAGCGGGGCCTACGCTTTTGCCGGTATCGGCGAAGGCACCTACCGCGTGTCGGTTTCTCACATCAGCTTTGCCCCTGCCCTGTCGGCACCGTTTACCGTCGCTACGGCTGACGTACAGGTGCCCGCCCTGCAGCTCCCCAAGGCTTCCGGCGACCTCAAAGGCGTTACCGTGACTGCCCGCAAACCCATCGTGGAAGTAAAAGCCGACAAGACGATCCTGAACGTGGAAGGTACCATCAACGCCGCCGGCTCCGACGCCCTCGACCTGTTGCGCAAATCACCCGGCGTGCTGGTAGATAAGGACGAGAACCTTTCGCTCAGCGGCAAAAACGGCGTGCAGGTTTATATAGACGGGCGGCCTTCGCCCCTGTCCGGACAGGACCTCGCCACCTACCTCAAAACCCTCCAATCCTCGCAGATCGAATCCATCGAGATCATCACCAACCCCTCCGCCCGCTACGAAGCTGCTGGCAATGCGGGCATCATCAACATCCGCCTGAAGAAGAACAAAGCCTTTGGCACCAACGGCTCCGTTACCGCCGGCTACAACATCGGCACCTATGGTAAGTACAATGCAGGCTTTTCACTGAATCACCGCAACAAGAACATCAACCTCTACGGCAACTACAACTTCAACGATAGTAAGAACAAGATCGAGCAGGCCATCTACCGCTCGGTGCTCGACTCCCTGTTCGACCAGAACTCCGATATGACCTTTTCCAACAGCAGCCACAACTTCAAGGCAGGCGCCGACTACACCATCAACAAAAAATCTTCCATCGGTGCGTTGATCAATGGATCGTTCTCGGCCCCGGTGATGAGCAACAGCTCGCGTACCGGTATCGTCTACCAGCCCACCGGCCTGCTGCACCGCACGCTCGTGGCCGCCAACAAAGCCGAAATGAAGCGCAACAACACCACCCTCAACCTGAATTACAACTACACCGGTACCGAAGGAAAGACCCTGGCCCTGAACGCGGATTATGGCTACTACAACCTCAGCACGGAGCAGTACCAGCCCAATACCTACTACGATGCGGCCGGCAACAAGCTTAGCTCCATCGCCTACCAGATGATCGCCCCCACTTCCATCCATATCTCCTCGCTCAAGGGCGATTGGGAACAGGAATTCGCCAAAGGAAAGCTGGGCCTGGGTGGCAAGGTGGCCTACATTGATGCGGCTAATGATTTTCAGCGCTACAACGTCGGGTCTGCCGGCAAAGAACTCGACAGGGACCGCAGCAACAAGTTTGCCTACACCGAAAATATCAACGCTGCTTATGTAAACTACAACCGCGCCTTTAAAGGCCTTATGGTGCAGGCAGGCCTGCGCATGGAAAACACAGTCTCCGAAGGCGAGTCCAATGGAGAGAAGAACACCGGCGGCTCCTACTCCAAGACCAATTCAGGTTTCCGGAAAAGCTATACCGACTTCTTCCCCAGTGCAGCCATCACGTTCAATAAGAACCCGAAGAAGCAGTGGAGCCTTACCTACAGCCGCCGGATCGACCGTCCTGCCTACCAGGATCTCAACCCCTTTGAGTTCAAGTTGGACGAGTATACCTTCCAGAAGGGCAACACGGAACTGCGCCCCCAATACACCAACAGCATCGGCCTGTCGCACACGTATAACTACAAGCTGAACGCCCGGCTGAATTACAGCCACGTAAAGGATATGTTCACCCAACTGCTCGATACGGCTGAAAAGAGCAAGACCTTTATTTCAAAGCAGAACCTGGCCATCCAGAACATTGCCAGCCTGAACCTGAGCTATCCTTTCCAATATAAAAGCTTTACCTCCTTTGTCAACCTGAATAGTTTCTACTCGAAGTACAATGCCGACTTCGGCGCCGGGCGCGAAATTGACCTGGATGGTTTTGGCTTGAACATCTATGCACAAAACAGCATGAAGTTCGGAAAGACCAAATCCTGGACCGCCGAGCTCACCGCGTTCTACAATGCACCGTCCTTGCACCAGGGCAGCCTTCAATCAAAGACTATGTGGTCGGCAGACATGGGTATGCAGAAAACGTTAATGCAAGGGAAGGGCACGGTAAAAGCGACGTTCAGCGACGTATTCAACACCCTGCAATTCCGCGGCACTTCCCGGTTTGCCGGGCAAACCTCCCGTATTACGTCACGTTGGGAGAGCCAGCAGTTCAAAC